>JBGSKR010000423.1:0-4827 GCA_041741135.1 Mariniblastus sp. | reverse complement strand
CCCGAAGAAAAGTCAAGCTTTCTCGTTCGTTCTGACGTTGGAAAGTGGCGCTGGATGTCTTTATATTGTGTGAATCGTGCTGCTATTGTTTCGCAAACTTTCACCAAACTTTGGCCCATGCCAGCAATCGATGATCCGCTTGACACCTTGATTGCTCGTGCCGCTCAAACGGTGGTTTCGATTGCACCGACGTTGCCTACGTTTGACGCCATCCAGCAGGTATTGGTCGCGAACGAGGAAATCAATCGGCGCGGATATTTTTTGCCAGACGAGGACGATCAAGTCCGTACGTTGTTCGCACACTACTTGAGAACGCGAGCGGCGCTGAATGAGACTTTGCAAGAACTGCGTCCCTACGCACTGCGTGAATTAACTCATTCAACCGCGACTCGTCCGGACCTGTTCGTGGTTTCTTATTTTACTGCGTGCTTGCTGATGCGGGTTGGGCGATTTCTGGTGGATTCGGTTCGTAAGCAGCCCGTGGTTTGGAAGAAACTCGATGAAGCCGAACCACGGTTTGGAATTCCGAGAAAACAGTTTACTCGCGTGTATCGTTCGATGACTTCCGCACGAAATGTGTGGGTGTTTTTAGAAGCTTCACGATTGTGGCGAGAGAATCGAACGGAGCTAATGAAGCTTCGTGGCGATGCGGTGTGCGGGCCGGTGCTGGAATTGTTGTTGACCGAAGAGCCATGGATTGAAATCAGTCGCCGCTACTACAGCGGGCAGCAACTGAAATATCGGTGGCATTCGTTTTTGCGACGCAACCATTCTGGAATCAAGAGCGTGACGTTCGCTTTGTTTCAAGTTTCCGGTCGCGTAATTGCCGAGTTGCGTTGGAAGCGACTGAGGATTCGCCGAGAAAAACAAAAACGTGTTACGCCTGGCGTGCAACGCAAATTCGCTCGATTACTTCAAGCCGGTGATGTGCTGATCACGCGACATGATGACGCCGCCTCGAATTTATTCTTGCCCGGATTTTGGCCCCATGCGGCTTTTTACATTGGCACATCGCAGCAGCGAAAAACGTTGGGAGTCGGCGAGGTCAATCCGATCCCAGCCGAGGACACAATTGATGCTGATCCGATTTGCGTGTTGGAGGCAAGGAAAGACGGCGTGCGATTTCGACGACTTACGGATACTTTGAATGTCGATGCGGTCACGGTGCTGAGACCGAATCTATCGGCTGACCAAATTCGCTGCGGGATCGAGAGAGCGATGACTCACGCGGGCAAGCCCTACGATTTTGAGTTTGATTTTCGCCGTACCGATAAATTGGTTTGCACGGAAGTCATTTATCGGGCTTATCATGGTTGCGAGCCAATGAAGTTTCAATTGAAATCGCGAGCTGGACGAGTTTGCTTTTCGGCAGAAGATATGCTCGACACGGCAATTGAGCAAAACTTTTTTGAAGTCATTGCGACTTATGGTGTGCAAGGAAACCGTTTCGCGACCGGCGAGCGAGCAAAAGAATTGTTGATCTCGAGCTATCGAAGCTGATGCTCGAACGGATGAAATCGTAAATTTTCAGCGATGCTATTTCTCCAAAAACGGTCGTAGACGTTCGACGGTCGCTGAGTCGCGAAGACTATTTTTTCCGAATCCCGTTTCCGCTCCACGACTTACTGCCGTCGATTGGGCATCGGCGAAATTGGAGACCAGCATCACGGGAATCTTTTGCGTTGTAGGATTGGACTTTAGTTGATCCAGGATCGGTAACCCTTCACTGCCGTCGGCATCAAGAATCCGGTTGATCAAAATCAAATCGTAAGCTTTCGCGCTAGCGAGACGAATGGCTTCATCTGCATATTGGGCGCGATCCACGCTGGCGCCAAATTGACGTTTCAGTAGTTGCGAGATGGAAGAGTGATCGGGATTGCATTGACCGACGTCGAGCACACTGGGAGCCATAATAGGTCTTCTTCAAGGGAAGTTGTTTTTTGAAAGAGTAAAATCGAGCAGGCATCGAACGTTTGCAATCATACGTGGCCGCACAAGGTTTAACCAATTGTTAAAGTTTAACGCTGAACTTTAACGGTTAGTCGGATTACACGAGAGAGTTTAATTGAAACTCTCGAAATCAGCCTGTTGCCGCTCGATGTCGATAAAAGATATGGCAAAATAGATGTAGTTAACGTCAACACCATTTTGTCATACTCAACATTGTTCCGTTATGTTCATCCATGATATCCGATTGATCGCTTTGTTTCAGCCATCACCAATCCGAGCTGTCTTGCATCGCCTGCGATCTGTAGCGCCGATCGCTCGGATATTGGTGTGTCTGCTTATTATAGGATGCATGTTCATCAGTCTTACCGGTTCCGCGACGGCTCAAGGCGTGATGTTTCTTGATCCCGTTTTGCCGAACGACGTGTCTGCCCAGCCATCGCGGCAAGCTTCGCGTGTTGGCGACGAATCGTTGCGGGATACTATCGAGAATTTTGATGCGAAACGGTCGTATTCACGCTTTGGATTGTCGCCTCATTTGACGGCTTCCCAAGCTGTTGATCTGGACGTGAAGCAATCTGGTTCATCGACTGATTTTTCGCTGCCAGCTGCTTCTTCCAGTGAGACTCCTGCTGTCTCGCCAAAGTCTGCTGCTGATGACGAGTTTCCACCCATTCAAATTCGCGGAAGTGAACCCGACGACTCGCAGCTAGAATCAATCGACGCGATCGAGTCACAAGCCGACGCAGATACTGAACGGCTAAATCAAGATCAGCAAACACGCATGAGTCGCCTTCGTCCGGTAGGCAATCGAGAAATCATCATTCAGCGTTACCCCGACGGCAAACCCAAGATTGAACGCGAGGTGGCTCAAGACGAAGAAGGCAATTTCTTCAACGACGGATTTTGGCGAGTCAAAAGCCAAGCTGGAAAAATCATTGCCGAAGGACAATACCGATCGGGTGTGATGCATGGTTCGTGGCAACGTCAGCACACCAGCGAATCAAGTGGATTGTTTGCGACGAAGCCGTTCAGTCTTTTTCAAGGCCCGTTCCTTTCCTCGGTTACTTTTCAGAATGGAAAACTCGATGGCATCTGGACTTTAACGGATGCTTACCAACGAAAGATTTTCGAGATTCCCTATCGCAACGGTAAACGGCATGGCATCGCAACTTGGTGGTATCCATCGCTAAACAAAATGCGTGAAGTGACTTTCAAGGACGGTTTGCTCGATGGGAAATTGTTGGAATGGGACGAGCAAGACAAATTGACTCGCGACGAAGAGTTTTACGCTGGCAAACGAGTCGTTCGAAATGTGACTTTCTTTCGACCCAAGCAAAAAAAAGCTGAGAGCTTCTTTCTTGACGCGAAATTGGAAACGAAGGGCGAAGACAATTGGTGGGACGCTGAACCCGCTCCACTGGTAACGGTGGGTGATAAGGTTCAGCACGGCCCGGCAGGCGCTTGGTACGACAATGGACTGCCGCAAATGAAAGGTCAGTACGCCCAAGGCAAGCGAGTGGGGCTGTTCAGTTGGTGGCATTCCAATGGCAACAAAGAACTGGAAGGCTCCTACGACGAAGGCAAGAAATCCGGTCGTTGGATTTGGTGGCACGAGAATGGCATGAAGGCGATCGAGGGTCAGTACGACAACGATCAACCAACGGGTGTTTGGCAGTGGTGGGAGGAGAGCGGCAAACTTGAGTCGAAAGAGGATTTGTCGCCACAGAATATCCGTAGTGAGAATGCGAACGAGGTGGACTCCGAAACTTATGCAAAACCTCCGTTGACAGAAGTTCCCAGCACGCAACAACCAAGCTTTCCGTCGAACAACTTGAGTGAAGATTTATTCGATCTGAAACTGGACGAAGCCACCATCAAGCCCGACAGCCAACCCAACAGCAATCCGGATACGGAACTCAATAACGAACCTGAATTGCTTCCCGAAGGAGATGCCGTTCCGGCTGAATCACGGCCGACTGAAAACAAGGCTGGCGATGATCTTGAAAAAGACGCGAAACCCGCAGCCGAGAAAATACCGACTAACAATCCTGCTTTGACCGAGCCGATCGATCTCGAGGGCATCTCTCCGATTGAGCTTGAATTAAAGCTAGAGTAAGCAAAGCATCGACAGGAAAATTTTACGACAGAAAGATTCTGACGTCTTCGAATATTCCTGTCGTCAAATCTACCTGTCAAAAACATGCTACGTCGTGCGCTGATACAGAAATGTTGTTAAATTTAAGCGATTCTTAGATGCTCGCAGTTGTCTTACACGAACAATTACGAGTCAAATTCATTCTTAATTCGTGTCAATTCGTGAGATTCGTGGCAGAAACCTGCGTTGCTAGATCGCTATCGACAGAGAAAACCACGAGCTTCCAAGGCTCGTTCGACCGCTGCTTCGCTAGTTCCTGCGAGCGCGGTCAGGTGGCCCATTTTTCTGCCCGGTGATGGCGTCTGTTTTCCGTAAAGATGTAATTTAACGTCGGGCATCGCCAGCACCGACGCCCAATCCGGTTCACTGCTTGTCCAACAATCACCCAGTAGATTCACCATCGCCGCAGGACGAAATTGCTCGGTGCTTCCCAGCGGTAACCCGCAGATCGCTCGCACCTGCTGTTCAAATTGGCAGGTCTGGTGGGCATCGATCGTCAAGTGACCCGAATTGTGCGGCCGCGGCGCGATTTCATTGATTAGCAAACGATCAGCTCCGCAATAAAAAAACTCGATGCACAGTACACCGACGGCTCCAAGTTTTTCCATCACTTCCGCGATGATCGAGCGAGCGGTTTCGCTTACCGATTCGGGAACACCTGCGGGAGAAACCGACACGTCGAGAATGTGATTTCGATGCGAATTTTTAAAAGGAGCATAACT
>JBGSKR010000422.1:0-3843 GCA_041741135.1 Mariniblastus sp. | reverse complement strand
TCAACCGCTTCGGGGAATCGACGAAAATGATCCACACCGATAGGAATCGCATTTTCAAATGTACCCAACGCGACTTCGTAGTCATTGCGCGTATCAAGCAACGCCACCTCGCGACCCTCGTCGAGCCACTGCTTAAGTTCGCGAGCGGAAATTTTGGGACTGGTTTTGTACTCCGGACGAATCGCTTCGACGCCCATTGAAATGATTTCTTTTTTCAATCGCACGAGCATTCGGCTGAACGGTTGGTGATCGCTGATGCTTTCCTTGACCGGCAAGTTTTTATACTCCGGCTTCGATTGCAGCTCTTGCAAAAATTCATCGATGCTTTCACGAGACCCTGCCACAAACAAATTGATGCCTTCAGAAGAAAGTAAAATCGTCCCTTTTAAATTCAGACGTTGGCAAAGCGGCAGAATCGTCGCCTTCCGCTGCGGCAGATCGTCAAGTTCGACGAACTTGTAAGCGGAGATGTTGATAAAATCAGGCATATTAGACTTGTTAGCGGCGGCTGTTTCTTTGTCGAGAACGAAAGCGGAATGCGAATGTGGCAGAAAGCGACACTATTGGCGGGTCACAGTTTGAATGATCCACTTCGCGATGAACCATAACGTCTCAGGTCACATAACCGTGCATGTCTGTACATTGAACAAATGAACAAGGCACTGATGGAGAGGCTTTTTCTCAAAAACTCGAAGATTTTACCGATCACTTTTGTTAAACTCAGGGTTCAGATAGTAGAACGACTTCTGCTATCTTCGGCAAGTCATTTTTGCTAACCGCCCTCCTCAGAATGTCCCTCCGCAATCCCTTCCATTCAAGCTCTCCCACAATAGATCGACATGGCTCTTAATCCTTATCACCATTGGCTCGGACTCGATTCTGAAGAAATCCACCCCAACTATTTTCAGCTTCTCGGCGTAACCAGCAATCCCGCTAACGAAGATCAATATCGATTGGTCGTCGCCGCTGCCGTTAAATCACGCCTCGCAAAGCTGCAGCAGATCGACGCTGGCTCTAACCACGAACCGATGCGACTGCTACAAGAGCGACTGGTTCGAGCGGGAAAAACGCTCGCCGATCCGCAGCGACGGCAGAGATATGTTGATCGTATCAAAATGGAAGACAACGCCCATGGCAAATTAGCTGACACCGCACTCCGTTCCAACGTCGGGACAAATATTGGAGCCAACATAGACGTTGTCCCGGTGGCGCTGGTCTCGCCCATTCCCACCTACCCAAAAAAATCTTCGGATGAAAATCCATCTCTCTTTCCGCCTTCGACCGCGCCGCCAAGCAATCCTTTAACTTCGCAATCTCCGTTCACTTCTCCAGTCGCCAAACCGGCGATGGCGGTACCCGCAGCGACCGTCTGGTCGAACCAGCCTGTTCCTCTGGCAACTCCTATCGCCAGCCAGCTTCCGCCAGTTGGAATGCCAGTCTCAACTGGGGCTGTGCCGGCGCTGCCTGTCGCGTCCCAAATCCCACCTGCGACGCCAGTTTATAGAACCTATACGATGCCTGATCCAGAAGCCGTGATCGCACCAGCGACATCGCCAAGCGTCGGCTCGAATTCACCGCCCTCAACATTCGAAGCAGTACTACTTCCCAGTTCTTATCGTTCGGTCGTGTCAGACGATTCTGGTCCTTCTGCGGCAATCGATTTGAGACCGGTTCGGCGTCGCCGCCGTTCGTTAACGGGAGTTGTGTCAGTCGTCTTTATGTTGGCTGTCGCGGTCGTGTCTCTATTTTTTCTGTTTCAAGTGCTTTCGCAACAAGGTCCAGGACTTCAAATTTCGCAAGAAGACAACCAAGAATCTCTTTCCGATACCAACTTGCGGCAACAGACAATAGCCAAACCTCGACCAAACTCAGACAGTCCATTCGATCCTCAGCAATCCACTCGGATCGACACTCGTGACCGCAACACTTCACCTTCCCCCCCATCAACGGGAACGCTTGCAGATATTCCACTGCCAACTGACCGGCCCGAACGCAATTTCCCCATTAACGAAAACACTTCAGTGGGTGACGACCGAAATTCGCCATCTAACAGTGCCATCGGCGATGATCCATTCAGCATGCCGTCCATCAGTCCGGGCCTACCACCGCTACCCGACGACGGATCGCCAGACCTCGCGGATGGAACCGTTCCCGGCTCCGATCGCGGCGAAGCTTCTACAAACGATGACGGCGAATTGAATGGCGAAGCCGTTTCGCAACCGACTGAACCAATCGTCTCAATGCCGACAACGCGGGAAATCAGTCCGTCTGAACTGCTCGACGTGATGCGCAAGTTCCGCCTGATTCGTCACAACCTCCAGCGGCGTGACGCTGGCCCCGCAGCAATGCTCATCATGGCAACCCAGTTGCAACTCGACACCCTGGTGAGTGACGGCAAACTCGATGCTCAACAGCAGCAACGACTGCAAACTCATTTTCAGGCACTGCAACACACCCATCAATTGCTCGAAGGTTTTTGGGCCCAAGTCAAAAGTAGTTGCCGGCCTTTAGTCACCGGTGACGAAGTAAAAATCGGTGAACAGGTTTTGGGGTTTGTCGAAGCGAATTCTGAAGGCGTGATCCTTCGCAACGCGGGCTCGAACATTTTTTACGGCTTCGAGTTTATGCCACCTGGAATCGCAGTGACCCTTGCAGAGAAGGGAGCCATTGAGGACATTCCGACTTGGCGACTGCAACTTGCGGCTTTCTATTGCATGTATGTCGAAAAAAATCCTGACTACCAGAAGAAAATTGACGATCTGATTTCACAATCCGAAGCCGACGGCCACGACGGAGCATTGCTGCGTGAATACTTGAACACTGATTTTTCTAAAATGGGCAAAGAGATTGTCAAACAGCCTCTCCCCGCTGCAGCGGAAATCCAATCTCAGTTGCAGGAATTTGAGGAAACTCATGGCAAGCTTGATCCCAAACGTGCTCGCCCAAGTGAAGCAGAAATGTTGGCAAACACTTTATTGACCGAAGTGCCGCAAGAGCCAAAATTGCAAATCGCTTATCTCGAACAGGCTCGCCAATTAGCCATCCGGTCGGGCAACGCTTATTTGCTCGAGGACATTGTGCTTGAATTGGACTTGCTGGCCAACATTGAAACTGCCGAAGTCATCGTAGAATCAATGCTCGAACTCAGCGAACTAAAATTGAACGAAGATCAGGCGAGGGTCTTGATGGAAACAGCGATTCCGTATTTGAAGTCCGGTGCAGCGATAGTCCCGAGTGCGAAAAAGTTGGCCACTCAGTTATACAAAATCGCCGAACGGGCTGGGTTTGTCGATTCACAGCGACGCTTGAGCCAACTCTGATTTCCGTAGCTTGGACATTCCTGTCCGAGCATCCCACGCGACGGACAAGAATGTCCATCGTACATCTGATCTTCAAACGTTCTGCTTACGGCGACGATAATATTTGAGCCCCGAAAAGAAAAAACAGGCCGCTGACGAAAACCCAAATAACGTCATCGACACCGCTGGAAGCATGGCCATCAAAATTGAAGTGGCAAACATGACGGCACTGGGAATGTAAAACGAACCGGAAAGAATTCCCGCTTTCACCAAAAACACTGTGCCCGCCAGTGCGCCTAGCAGCGGCGCAAGAGAAAGCACTGGCAGCCCCATAAGGTGCTCCAGCGGAAACAATAGAATCACGCAGATCATACTGGCTGCCCACACATGGGCGATCTGCCGCTCTACAAAAGTCACCGGCCCCATGCGACGGCGAATCACCCAGAACACGATCGCCCAAGCTCCCAGTCCAATCGTCCACAGCAACCAATACTCGATCCGGGTCGTGACCTTCATCCAAAACAGCCACTCAGTGGCAAGACTG
>JBGSKR010000421.1:0-5428 GCA_041741135.1 Mariniblastus sp. | reverse complement strand
AACGCCAATCTTCCGCGCGTTCGACCATGCCGGCTGTCAAAGAATTCCGCTCGACATAACGACAAGCCGTCAGAAAATGATGATCCTCTTCCATTGGAAAACTTTTGTATCGCCCCTGAGGAAACAAAGGAGGAAACAAAGGGGTCAGGAGCCAAATTGGCAATCTGGGCAGTTGACGATTGCGAGAATTGAAGGTAGCCTTGCTCAGGTTGGACTTTAATTGGTTCGCCCTCTTCGAGATGAGTTATGCCACGACCGCCACGCGCTGATGAGGCGGGTGCCGTTTACCACGCGCTCAATCGTGGTAGTGCCCGCGATCCTATTTTTCACAAAGAAGAAAATTTTGCCGCCTTTGAACGTGTTATTGGTCAGGGCTTGGAAAAATTTTCCGTTGAACTTTATTCGTATCAGTGGATGACCAATCACTGGCACATGGTTCTCAGTCCTCAAGTCGCTGGCGAGATGAGCCGGTTTCTGTACTGGATTACGATGACGCACACCGCACGGTATCATGCTCACTATCACACCACGGGCGAAGGCCACGTTTATCAGGGGCGATACAAAAGTTTTCCAATGGAAGAGGATCATCATTTTCTGACGGCTTGTCGTTATGTCGAGCGGAATTCTTTGACAGCCGGCATGGTCGAACGCGCGGAAGATTGGCGTTGGGGGAGCCTGTGGAATTGGTGTGGTGGTGATTCGGATGTTAAACTTTCATCGTGGCCTGTCGCACGACTGCCAAATTGGGCCCAGCGAGTGAACGCACCCATGACGGCAAAAGAAGAAAAGCAATTTCAAAAAAGCTTGGAACGCGGCTGCCCTTTTGGCAACGAAGCATGGGCCGAGAAGACAGTGAAGCGTTTGGGATTGGAGTCAACCCAACGCTCTCGCGGTCGCCCGCGAAAGTTTGCCTAAATTGCCATTTTGGCTCCTGACCCCTTGTTCCTCTCGTGAAATTCGCCAACGACAAAATCTTCCGCCGAAAAAGAAATTCAGTTTTCAATTCGCTGTGGCGAAGAGGTTGCAGAACCGCTCCGCGCCATGTCCATCTATTTCGGGAGCATGGCATTTGCACAATTAACGGAGATTGGAGCCGCGACTTCGCCTCCATCGATCAACGCCGCGATCGCTTTTCCGGAGTTGGAAATTTTTGTGAATCTGGAAGGCTTGATCGATATCGAAGCCGAAAAAAAACGACTAGAGAAAGATCGGGCAAAAGTCGAGGGCGGCATCAAAGGAAAACTGGCAAAACTCAACAACGAAAAATTTGTCAGCAGTGCACCCGCGGAGATTGTCCAGCGAGAGCGCGAGTCATTGGCTCAATTGCAAGAGCAGTTGAAAACCATCATTGCCGCGCTCGAAAAATTATCCGAATGAGCCAGTCTTAAATCGAGGGCTTTTGAACATCGAGAAGGAACCAAACGCCCTACCAGCGGATGGCAATCTGAAAGTATTCCCACGCCTCGAAATCGATGATTGCATATTCCGCCTTGGATTCGTCGATGGGAACGGTTTGGATAAACTCGCCGGACAGACTTGTTCGTTCAGCCTTCGCTATTGGAACCGGACATCGCAGCGTTAATTTCCCCGCACGACCGACCGTTTCCCGCATGCGAATTTGCACGCCGACTTCGTTGCTCGGTTGTTGCTCGTCGTAAATCGGCATCCACGCAGTCGCCATCACGTTGCGGCAATCGAAATGGAAAAACCAGCCTTGGTTGCCTCCCGTTTTGGACAGCGGATTCGCCTCCGGTTCGTCGGCTGAAATCAAGACTTGTGGAGACATCCACTGCGCCGCCGTCATCAGCGGATATCGCACATCGACACCGAGTCCCAATCGAAACTTCCGCCGTTGTTCATTGCCCGCGATCAGCACGCTATCGATCATCCGTCGAGAAGCCCGCCGGTGGAACGGCAATCCATTGGTCAGCACCGTGACAGCGTGTTCATTTTGGTTGATGTTGATGTAATGCGTTCCGAGGAACCAATCGGAAATAACGGCTTGCTGGTTTTCCAAATCGTTGCTGAAGACTTGCGCTGATTCGTCTTTCCACGCCAGCCGATTGCAGAAATAATCGTTGATCGAATGGGGCATTTCGAGCAACGGCTCGATCGTGATTTCGATCTCGGCAATCGGTACTCCACGACTGAGGGAAACGGTTTGCGTAAACCTTGCCACCGTTTTTTCGCCATCGATTAAGCGGCCTTTGGAGGTGATGCTGCCATGGATGCGGGATTCCGTTCGCACTTTAATGTCATCGGCAACCATCGTGGTGTAACGGGCTTTCGACAGTTTAGTGCCGCCCTTTAATTTCTCGTTGGAGCCGCCTGTCCCACTTGCCTCTGCAGGTACCATATCTGTTGGATCCCGACCGGTCAGTCGAGCGGCAAGCTGTTGGCTGAGCAAATTATTTCGTCCTCCATAAAGCTGAAGACTGCGAATGCCTCCGGTTTGCTGATCGATGAGCAGCTCAAAAAATTCGTTCCTCAATAAGTGATCCTGCAACACAGCAGGATCGCGACGAAACGGGTCGGATCTCTTTTGGTGCGAGGACGGAAGTTTAAGTGCGGCAAATCCCATCCCGGCAACTTCAATAACCCAATCGGTTTGGGTGCCGCCGGAATCAACATAGAGAATCGGGCCCGAGTCTTTAAGCGGAGGAGATTGCTTGCCTGGGAAAGAACACTTGATTCTCTGTTTGTGATTAGTGGGATTCAACAAGTAAAGTCGATCAGAACGTTGACCAGCAACGGCCATTGGACTCGACGCGAGGCTAACTGCGACCTTGGCTGAGACTGTTTTTTCAAGTTCTGCGATGGCATCGAGAAGCGTACGCCAAATCTGAGTTTCCACCTCATCAACGATGGAGTCGAGTCGGCCAGACAATTCATTCACTTGTCTCCACAAACTTTTGCGATCTTCAATCAGCGAATCTTCATTCGCGACTTGAGTTGAAGCAAGTGACGAACTCGAATGTCCACCACTCTGTGCCAACATTGCCGTGCAGGCCACTAATCGATAGTGAGCTTGCCAATAATCAATAAAACGAGAAATGGGATTGGCGGCCTGAGTCGTGATGAATTGATGTAAAAATGGATCGCGATATTGATCCGCAGTGAAGTCTTCTGAAAAACCCGGATCGTAGGCAACTTGAAAATAATCATTCAGACCGGTGAACTCGCCGAGCAACGGAGCGAATTTTGAGATTCGCAATAGATCAAAAAAAGTCTCACAACCTCGACCGGGCCAATGAGCGAACACCACAGTTGCCGTATGCGACGAATCAATTTGCTCGCCGATGCGCAAACCCAACCTTAACATTGCCCCGGCATCGCCGGCGTCCAGCGGTGGAATTCCGATCGCCAACAGCGACGCACCGTCGTTACCCGTCCAACGCATTATGGTATTGGGGCTTTCTGGAAACTGACCATCATCAAGCGAGGCGTGAATGGCTCCAGAAAACCCAGCCCGATTGAGCAAGCCCGGCGTGGAGGTCGTCAAACCGAATCGGCGGCGAACATAGACTTCCGGCTGGCAACTAAGCAAATCCTGAAACGCCTGCTTACCAAGTTGAAGCTGGCGAACAATGGTCTCGCTGGAAATCAGCGCGTCCGGTAATTCGTTCTCCAGTCCACCCGCAATAAATATCGAACCATCAGCAACACGCTCTCGCATCATGGCCAATGTGGGAGCTTGAGTCTCGGCCAACTTTCGTGCCAAACTCCCCGTCAGCAAAACGTTCAATCGGTGATCCGATGTGACCTGTCGAGAGAGCGATTTTCCCAGCGTTGTTTCAGCCACCAAAACGAGATCAATCAAATCGGGCTGGACCGGATAGTAGGCATTCTTCTCCGCCAGCAATAAATCAAAACAAGCCGTCAGTTTTTCGCTCACCGTTTGCGAATCACCGTGAACTGCCGCCTGTGCAGCAGCGACAAGCTGAAGCTCAAAGGCATGTTCATCCAGGTTGCTGCTGTATCGCAACTGACGCGTCATGATCTGAATTTGCAAGTAACCGTAAGCCAGCGCATAAAAATCGGCGGCAACGTCCAGAACCGCGATTTCTTCGGCGGCTGCCAGCGATGGCAATTGTTGCAACAACGCCTCGACGATCTCCGCTCGAGTTAACTCGCCGGCATCGATCAGCCTGTTTCCAGAATCGATCGAAGGCGAACTTGCCTCGGTGAATATGCGTTTGGCAACCCGAGGAATCACGATAATTTGATCATCCGTTTCAGGTTCACCGGCGTCAGCTCGCAACCACATCGGTGACTTGCCAGTTGCCGAGATCAGATTCGGATGCCAAATCGCCGTCCAACATGCCAGCAAGTTCTCGGCATCAGAGTCTCGATAGTACGTGGGAAAGTCTTCTAGCGAATGACAGGGAACGACGACCAGTGTTTGAAAGATTTTATTCATGCGTGAACTATTGTAGCAAGATTCACAGCGACTTTCGGCTCTCGTTCAAAGAAGAGCAGCACGTGCGAGTTTTAACGAAGATACCGAATTTTCTGCAAACACTTTTTCAAATATTATGACTATAATGGTTTACGGCATCGCGACCCTTGCACCAAAACAACTACAAGAGATCCGCAGAAAATGATCCTATTTGTTTGACAGATTTGGGCATCGTTCGGTAGATTGTAGATAGACAACTCTAAGAAGAATTTGGCGGAATTGATGGCAACGAAAAAAAAATCGAGTGGCGTTTGGGGAATCGATATCGGCCAGTGCGCTCTGAAAGCATTGCGTTGTACGATTGGTGCCAATGGAGACACCATCGTCGCTGATAAATTCGATTTTATTGAGTATCCAAAAATTCTCAGTTCACCCGAAGCTGACCCCGAGGAATTGATCGAAGATGCGCTGCGTCAATTTTTATCGCGTAATTCGTTGACGGGCGACAAAGTTGCGATTTGCGTTTCCGGCCAAGCTGGACTTTCGCGGTTTTTCAAACCACCACCGGTTGAAGTCAGCACGCTTCCGGACATCGTTAAATATGAAGTCAAGCAGCAAATTCCATTTCCTATTGAGGATGTGATTTGGGACTGGCAACAACTTGGCGGCACGGTCGTTGACGGACGCGCGATTGACGCGGAGGTCGGATTGTTTGCGATGAAACGCGAAGCGGTGTTTCGCGCGTTGCGACCGTTTGACAAACTTGAGATCGACATCGACATCATTCAGATGTCTCCACTGGCGATTTACAATGTCGTCTGTTTTGACATGCTTGGAAAGCTTCCCGATCCAGAAGACATCGACCCTGAGAATCCACCGCCTTCAACGGTTGTCATGGCGATGGGAACGGACACGACCGATTTGATCGTAACCAATGGGCTCAAGTTGTGGCTACGCAATATTCCTATCGGCGGGAATCATTTCACTCGCCAACTGTCGCGAGAATTGAAGCTCACGCAAACCAAAGCG
>JBGSKR010000420.1:0-9768 GCA_041741135.1 Mariniblastus sp. | reverse complement strand
GTCAATTGGATGCGCTGCCGATTGATTCCACTCGCCTACAAATTCGTCTTTTGTGGCTCCGGCAAAAATCGCAGATCGGATCGTCTCGTTACGCTTGAAATCAGTTAGGATTCCTGCTTCGCTCAGCAGGGCAGCCGCACTTGAGACAAACGGTGTCGCGTCACTGGCTCGACTTTCGGGAACGACAATATCGGGCTTAAACCGACCGCCTCCGTAGGAGGTGGATGTCAGGCCTGTCGATGAAGTTCCAGCGGAAATACCGACAAGAATGGAGTTATATGTAGCGGAATACATTTGCGGCGTTGAGCCATTGTTCCTTACGCCGGCAACCATCACGGTATCATCCCGATTTACCACAAAATCTGACCGTGCGGCAATCGATGAAACTTGGGCTTGGGTTAAATTGCCCGCCGTATAGCTATGGTTACTGACGTCGTACCCCAACGCCAGAGGATCGCCGCCTGAGAAATTCAGCCAATTGTTGATGAAATCGTTGGCGTCATAGGAATCGGCAGCCAAGATGCCTGGGGCTTGGCTATCGTTGCCAAAAAAACGTCTTGCTACGCCGGTTGCGTGATTCGAGGGAGTTGCCGAGCCACCGGATTTAAACGTAATGGTCTTTCCCGAAAAGTCGGAGTGTGTTGAGTCGGGCCGATAATTCATGGTGTCGGCTGGCAAATAGGCTTCGGCCATCATCACGCTAATACCGGTGCCATCTTCCAGTGACAGCCCTTCCTCATCAACCAATTGCGAATAGCCGATTTTTTCATGGACCGTGCTAAAAACTTGACCATCGCCTATTTGGCAGCGGTCAAATGCAACGAATACAAAAACGGAAAGTTTGGCGATCCAATGAATGGTTCTCATTTGAGATTCACAGAGTCAAGGTAGCTGAACAGAATGACGCAAATCTCGCCCACTACATGCGGAAATCTTCGTCGTAAAACTCGCTGGAGTACCCGGCCGAGCCGAACATCCAGATTATACTAACCGGCAGCGAAAATCAATGCTTTGCCATTTTGGGGAATCCGTGTCAGAACCTCGCTTTCGCAAACTTCGGCGTTGGATGGCAAGCCGGCTGTCGTAAACCCAAAACCGTTAACCGTTTTGATTTCTGTCACATTCGCCAATGTGACAAATCCCGGTCGAATCGTCGCTCAATCCACGAAATATCAGGCTCAAACTCAACCAACAGCCGTTGCTTCGCCGTTGCGGACATCGGCTCCAATGGCTCTCCTCCCGAGAACGCTTGCTTGAGCCCGATTGATTTTGCGAAATTGACGATCCAATAAAGTCTCGCCGAACGAAGCGCCGTCGCAGTACTTGACAATAGCCAAGCCAGCGAGCGAAATCGCGGAGCCGAGGCATGGTTGATCACGGCATTACCCACGGACGGCAACGCGATACGGTTAACATCAAGAAAATCACAGACTTGATTTAACACCTGCTCCGGCTGAGTGCGAACTTCATCCTGCCAAAGATACAAAATCTGTCTATCGGCGAACTGGTTTTCCCATGCTTCCGCATGAATCGAGTATTTGCTTGATGAAATCAAACGCGGAAACTCATTCAGCGCATCTGTGAAATTACTACGAATTCGCCCCTTGGACAGGTGGTGACGATACAAAGAAAAAGTTCGATCAATTGGATTTCTAAGAAGAACGATTATCTTTAACGCTGGGGCAATATCGGCCAATCGAGCGCGTGCCAATTCCGAGTCAAAATACGTTGGAGCAATCTCTCCACAAAATTGATTTTCGCGCCGTTTTCGGAAATGCCAAAAATACCAATCAAGCCCATTTTCAAATCGAAGATCGAAAAACATGGTTTCCTTGACACCCAGCGGTAAGCATATCTCCGGATGGTACGACAAGATTTCCTGCAGCCAACTGGAGGCCGTTCGCTGAGGGCCAAGGCAAACAAAATCGAGGCGATTGATCTCTGAGGTCGACTTCGAACCATCTACTTCTATCATTGAGAAATCCGTTGATTCTCCAAATCAAGGGTATGAACGGGTAGTTCGGCCATCCGGTCGATGACTCGTGACACCGTGTCAAATTCAAAACGACTAAGCATTGATCGCAACTTGGGTACCGTCGACTTCAGGTTAACGTAGTATTTAAAATATTTCAGCCAAGGTAATTTCAGTCGAATTTGGTCGGGATTGACTTCTCGCGGATGGATATAGGTCATCACTGCCCGGTTGTCTCGATGATTTTGCCGAATACCGGCATCGATGATCGCCTGCGGAAACATGCGCAAATAACCGCCGCCCGAGAAGGGAATGGTTTTCCCCAGTAGTTTCATCACGGATACCGGGAAAATCGTCATCGTTCCATTATCGGTTTGTAATAGGAACGGATCGCGTCGGATTCCGCTAACCCCTCCATTATCGCGGCTGGCAGGAACCATGGAAACATCAATGTTGATTCCATGTTTTCTTAAAATGGGATACACCCAAAAGCACTCATTAGTGATGGAAAAACTCGGTGCGCGGTAACAGGTGACAGGTTGCCCCGAAATATCCCGCAACACCTCCAAGGCCCTTTTCAGATCTTCTTCAAACTCATCGGGAGTCATCGAGTAGACCAATCGATGGTAATAGCTGTGACAACCAACTTCATGACCGGCATCAACGATGCGTTTGATCAGCTGCGGATACTTCTCCGCCACCCAGCCGACGACCAGAAAAGTCCCGTGTGATTTCGCCTCTTCCAGTAGACGCAAAATGACGCCTGTGTCTTTTTCGACGTTCGATGCAGCAGCATCCCATGTCGCAGGATTGGTGTAGGGAGTGTCAACACCACAAATGTGAAACCACTCTTCGGTATCGATACAAAATGCGTTGAGCATAATCAAGATGATGGGTGAAGTTTACGAACGACCTTGGCAGGATTGCCGGAAACAAGGCAGAAGGGCGGAACGTCCGAAAGCACGACGGCTCCCGAGGCAACCACGCAGCCTTCGCCAACCACGACGCCCGGCATGATGATCGCATTGACACCAATAAAGCAATGGTCTTTCAATTGGATCGGTTTATCAACGATCGGAACGGCTCCCGAGTTCACCAGCAAATGCGGAGCTTTGATGTGGGTCATCAGAATCGCACCTGCCGCAATTCGCACATCGTCGCCAATCGAAATCCGCTCAGGGTAAGCCGTTTCTAACGTGGCCGATGGATCGATGAAACAGCTGCGCCCAATTTTGACGCCGCGCATTCGATGCACCAACAAGATTACACCGCGAGGCGAGACACGCACGAGCATGCCCAGCAGCCAGTTCCGCCAAAAATAGTTCCAAGCCAGCCCAATGACACTTTTCCCGCGATGTTTTGAAGCAGTTTTGGCGTCCGCCAGCAAGCCTTTTTCGCCCCGCTCTCGCCATGCCTGCTTGGCGTCTGCAAACGCTTCCGCTGTCGCATCAAGATTTCCGCTTTCCGCTTTTGGATCAGATTGGGATTGACCGGATTGACCGTCGAGAAAATCCAACACATCCTGCTCGCGAATCAGTCCCCGACCGGCAAACAGGATCGGCGAGAGCTTGTTCTGCTCGACGAGCTGTTCCGCTTTCTTGGAAAATCGTGGCTGCATTGGGCTGGTTGAGAGATCGGCGAAAGCTTCTGTCGGGTCCTGCAGGCCACTTCCGTCCTCCGACGTACTTACCGAAAATTCTCTAGTGGAATGAATCCTTGCCATCAATCCGCCCACTTCGACGCGAGCACCTTGGCTACAAAGGATCTCCAGATAGCCTGCGGAATCCGCAGTGACCTCGACGACAGCTTTTGAGGTCTCAATTTCGGCAACGACACTGCCCATCGAAACCTGGCTTTGATCGGGAAATTTCCAAGCCAAGACGGTCACGACATCGTCGTTTACCGTTTCGCGGGGAGCCCGAACTTCTGCAACCTTCGTACTAGCCAACACTCACCCTACTTTCCATCAAGCTGATCGCGGCGGAGACAATGTGATCACAGCCGGGAAGACATTCTGCTTCCAGTGGACGTGAGGCCGGAATCGGCACGGGGGCGGAACAGACTCGGCGGCATTTCACCGACAGTCCATGCTCTGATACCTGGGCGATAATTTCGGCGCTGAGTGAGGCGAATCCCAGCCCTTCTTCGACAGTCAGCAGCTTGCCGGTCGAGGCCACACTTTCGAGAACCGGCGCAATATCAAACGGATACAGCCGACTGGGAAGGATCAACTCCGCCACGATTTCTTCTTCCTCAAACAACCGATGCACCGCCGCTTCGGCGTCCATCGACATTCCTCCCAAAGCCACGATCGTTAGGTCGGCGGCTGCCAACGGCTTCAGCTTCGTTGTGGCGCCAACCAAATCTCCACAATGCACTACCGCGAAACCAGCCGGATCCGAATCGTCAGCAAAAGTTCCGTACAAAAGTTTGTTCTCGATCACCAGAGTCGGCAAATCCAGCGATGCTAACAAGTTTTCGTAAAACAAGGCTGGCGACATTCGATGGTGTAGGCAAAAAACTTGAGTGCCCGGAAGTCCGAGAAAGTGTTTTTCCAGAGACTGGCTGTGAGTGGAGGCATACCCTCGCTTACCACCCATCGGCGTGCGAATGACGACAGGCATTCGTACTTTATCGTTAAACATGAACTGAAATTTGCTGGCATGGTTCACCCATTGATCCATCACGAGTGTCATAAAATCACCAAACATGATCTCGACCACAGGAACTTTACCATTCAATGCCAGACCATTGCCGATTCCGACGATCGACAACTCGCTGATCGGCGTGTTGATGACCCGGCCAGGAAATTCGGTGGAAAGATCCCGCGTGCACTTGAAAGCACCGCCGTAGGGCGACTCGATGTCCTCGCCGATCAGGACAATGTTCGGATCGCGATTCATGGCAGTTCGCAAGCCGTGATTGACCAAGGTAACAATCCGATCCTGGGTAAAACTGCGTTTCTCCCACTTGAGCTCACCGGTCGACGCAACTTGTTTCGCCACGCTGATCCTTCCAAAGGGTGCGGATTTGGCAGCGGCGACCGCACGTTCAATCTGGTCGTCGATCTCCCGAATCATTTCCATCCAAGCCGGATGATCGCCGAATGTCTGCTCCAGTTGCGCCAGTGGATCCAGCGTCTGATATTTGTTGACAAATTCTTCCGGGCGATTGTCGTCGCCCTTCGAGTGGGCCATTAAACGGAAAGTATCGATCCTCGCAAACATGGGACGGGACGTGGTCCTGATTTTCTGAACACATTGTTCGGTGGCTTCCAACAACTCGGGCCACTGCCAGGTGTTTTGATGGATCGTTTCGATCCCGAACGCTTCGGCCCGCGCGCAGATGTCGCCGGCAAGCGTTTCCAGTTGACTCGTCGATTGGGCAAAAAAGTTGTTTTCACAAACAAACAACATGGGCAACAACCATTTACTGGCAATGTTCATGGTCTCGTAAACCGCCCCCTGACCAAGCGTTCCGTCGCCCATGAAGACAACGGCAATCCCATTGGACTTATTCAGCTTATGCGCTAATGCCAGACCAGCCGTCACGGGCACGATGCCGCCCTGAATGCCATTGGAATAATAGGAGTCGCGTTGCAGATGCTGGGACCCGCCTCGACCAGCACAGACACCCGTCGACTTACCCATCACCTCGGCGATTAAACCATCAACATCGCCAAACCGCGCCAGGTAATGGCCATGGCCTCGGTGATTGGAGAAAATACTGTCCTGCTTGTCGAGTGCACGCGCGATGGCAACGCCGACAAATTCTTGCCCGATACTGGTGTGGACGGTGCCAAACAACAAGCCCTCGGAAAACAGCTGCAAAAGACGCTGTTCCGTCCGGCGAATCAGGATGGCCGTGCCGATTTCTTCGCGAAACCGTTCAAACTCCGAAGCGGAAACAGGTTTTGATCCCACCGATATGGCGGGCAACAATTCTTCTCTCATGAGCTTGATGGGGTGCGAAGGGGCTGTGAACGTGGTTTAAAATCCAAAGTGATCATTATAGCGGCAAAGGACGAAACCTCCGGTAATTGTAATTCGCAGCGCGCGTCAGTACAAAAGAACGGCTTGCGCCGTGCCGCACCAATTTCAAAAGACGTTTTGAGGGGGCGGCGCGTCAAAACAGGCATCGTCGTGCAATTTTAGCCTTGTTCTCTTGCCGACCCGTCTAAAAATCCCCAATGATTTCCCAATTGGAAAATTGGGAAACGCAACAGGGTCAAATTCGTTATGACTGGAGCGAACGACCGGATTCTCAGCATCCAATCATACGGTCGCCGACCCATCCACCAAACCCATGGCTTGGAGCATGCTCCGATTGACCAGTTCGACATCGTATCGAGTTTCAGCTACCTTGCGTCCGGCGACGCCCATTGTACGAATAAGGTCACGGTTTTCAATTATTCTGGTCATGGCGACTGCCAATGAATCTGGGTTTCGCGGTTCGACCAGGAAGCCATTTTCCCCATCGGTGATGGGTTCGCGACAACCTCGCGAATCGGTCGTAATCACGGGCCGTCCCATTGCCATCGCTTCCAGAATCGACCGGGGTGTACCTTCCATGTAGAACGAAGGCAACACAAAAACACTTGCCTCGCGAAGGTAAGGCCTGACATCATCGGTTGCCCCTAAATACTTGACTTGGCTTTCGCGACAGCGCCGATCCAGATCGGATTGGGTGATGGCAAACGGATTGCTGTCCACTGGCCCCAGCATCTGAAATTCAACCTGAGCGCCCCACTTTTTTGACAGTTGCCGGGCAGCGTCGAAGAACTCACCGATCCCCTTGTCCCACAGCAACCGCCCCATAAACAGGAATCGCACGGGTTCGAAAACTGGCGGTGCCATTTCGTACCAATCGAGTGGCACTCCCGAACCATTAACGACTGTCGCCTTGGCCTGGGCCGGAATAATGCGTTTCGACTTGAGCGTGTTCAGGTCGTCGGGATTCTGCAGAAAAAAATGGTCTACTTCCTTGAAAGCAAAACGGTACATGGTTCGAGACATCCGCCGCACCAGTTTGTCCTTCACGCCACCTTCATCAGAAAACAGGTAACCAAGTCCAGCGAACAGGACGTTGGTTCGTAATTCGGGAAAGGAGCGCGCCGCGATGGAAGAATAGACATTCGCTTTCGGTTGATAGGAAAACGAGCAATCTGGCTGGACGTTTTTGATGAAACGAATCAGATTCCGGTAATAGGAATAGTCGCGCACGGGATTGATTTTGCAGCGATCCATCTCGATCGGGACGAACTCGGCGCCAAGTTCATTCTTCAATCGTGCGATCAGATGGCTTTCGGCAGGATTGGCCGTAACCACGACTTCATCGGCGACGTCGGAAATTGCTCGAACCAGTCGACCTCGCAAATTGAGCAGGGTCGGCAATAGGTCGCAAAAAATGGCTACTTTCAAGAGATTGATCCAGATAACTGGGCGTTGAAAATATTTTGAAGCGACTTCACGCAGCTATGGTTATCGGCCGGGGCGAGCTCGGCGTCGTTCCAAAATTTCGGAAAAAAGTTCCATGTAGCGAGAACTCCAAACGGACGAGGTGTGATTTTGGCTGGCGAATGCGTAGGCGTTTTCACAAAAACGATTCCTCCTGGACACGTCATCGACCAACTGGCCAACTCGTCGGCGAAACGTATCGGGTTGGAAATCGTCGACTACGAATCCGGATTCCCCATCGGTCACAACGTCGGGAACGCCGCCGCATCGCGTGCTGACAATGGCCACCTCAGCATACATGGCTTCAAGAATAGAATACGGTACGCCTTCAACGAAAGAGGTTAATGCAAAAATATCCGCATTAACCAGCAATTCCAATGCATCTGACCGCCAGCCGAGGAACTCGATACGCGATTCCATGTTGGCATCTGCGACCATCTGAACCAGTTCTTTCTGATAGGCTTCTTCCACGGGTGGTCCTACAAGTTTCAGATCCAGATTTTCCCGATCCTGCATCAATGGTAACATCGCGTCCAAGAGCAGTCGCTGATTCTTACGTTGGCAAATCGACGCGATGTTGATGACTGTCACACGGTCGGCACAATTTTTTTTATCTGCTTTCAGCTTCAGAATTTCCGCCACTCGGTCATCCGGAATTCCAGATTTTATAACTTGAATTTTGTGTTGGTACTTTTCGCACAGTTTGGGCGGGAAAATGGAGGGGGCAACACAGGCACCTTCAGTGACGATTGCGTCCGAAAGCTGAAAGCCGAGCCGATGTAGTCTGCCGATTGCGCCGCTCGACTTTTTTTCCATGCCGATATCCCAGATCAATGGAATTCGTAGCGCTTTGGCCGCGAAGCCAGTAAGCAAAGTCCCCTTGATGTTTCTAGACCATACGAGCGCGCAATTTTGCTTTCGAAGGATACGGTAAATTTTTCGGTTGTAGCCCAGCGCTTTCATTGAATTCCACAGCCGCTTCAATGGTGTGCGAACCGTCGCACCTCCCGCTTCCGCCAAGGTTTCGGGCTGAGGGAGAATCTCAAACTCGATGCTCCGCTTCGTCAAATCGTCACAAAGAGGACTTGGTCGGTTGGTGATTACGTAGGGTCGAAAACGGGCAGGGTCAAGGCGTTCCGTCAGATTTCGAACGACCTGAGGACCACCGGTGTACGACTCAAAAAAGTTAATATAGAAACAGACGGTTTCAGGCATTCGGACGCTCAGCTGCCAAGTGCTGCGGGTGGATCAAATGAGTATTCAAATCTTTCGACTTCTTCCACGAAAAGTTTCCCAACCAGGTCACGCGTACGTTGATCATAGAACTGACGATAATCTTGGCCGCTGCCTTGAATTTTATGAGGAAGTTTAACGTCTTCCAATTTTAGTATTGAACAGATATGACAGAAACTTTCTTCGAGCTGTTCGAACCGACCGACGTAATCGACGGCCAAATTACCGCGAAAATCAATCAGCCATGAGGTCTGCGACTTGAGCATTCCTCGACCAACGGTTTGCGAAATGAATTCATACAAGCTGATATTTTGATCGATCCTTAGGCGAGTGCGATGAACTTCGTCTTGAGTCACATTTCGCCAGGCTGAATGAATGCGCGCCCAAGGATTGCGGACAATAGTAAATTTGAAATACTCAGCAAACTGGCTACGGTTTACCATCAGCCGATTGCGAGGATTTTGGCGAGAATTCCAGTGGTGGTTAAATCGTTTGGACAGCGTTGAAACGCTTGGTGCGTTCCCAAATACACCCAGCCCTACTCCAATTGGCTGGATCATTTGAATACTTCGGTGGTCTTGAGCGCGTCGTCCCTGATATCCATCGAGGTGTCCCAAAGCCGACTCAATACTGGTTCCAGCGCATTTTGGAATATGAATAAAAATACAACGATGCTCGTGTGAAATCATCGTCGAACCTGTTCAAAAGACGGAGGTTCCGCATGCTTTTCGATGGTGGATCGAATCAAATCGCCATATTGCCGGGCAATATCGGCTGCTGTGAAATCACCTGCTCGCGTACGCCCTGATGCAGCAATCTGCTGCCGAACTCCAGCGTCCTGCAAGACCCGGATGATCGTTTCAGCCAATTCCTGGGGACGCCTCGGGGGCACCAGAAACCCGTTCTTTCCCGAAGTGATTATTTCGCCAGGCCCCCAGGGACAGTCCGTGGCGACCACGGCAGTTCCTGTGCTCATCGCTTCTACAATCACATTTCCAAACCCTTCCCACCAGGAAGACAAAACAAATATATCCGCGGCCGCGAAATACGACAGCGGGTCATCGCGAAAACCGAGAAACGAAACCGCAGACTCAATTCCCAGGCGGC
>JBGSKR010000419.1:0-3827 GCA_041741135.1 Mariniblastus sp. | reverse complement strand
CAAACAAAGTTTTCGGATCTCCCAACTCAGGACGACCTTCCAATCGGCTGCCCAGGCGCGAGCCCAATTGGCAACCTGAAGTGCCGCAACCACAATCGCCAGAAACTGGCATCGCTGATCCGCAATCTGAGCAACCCGCTTGCGCCGGAGCGTAGCTCATCGGAGCTTGTGCTTGTGCTTGACCTGGCTGAACGATTGGAGGCTGTGGAACGGCGTCTTGATAAGCGCGGTTCATTCCGTACGATACCGGAGTCGCTGACTGAACCACTTGAGCTTTCGCCGTTTCAATACTCATTAACCCGGCACCAACCAGTGCCGCCAATAACTTCAATCTAAAGTTTCTAAATTTCATCGCAATTCCCTTTGCACGGTCGTGAACTAAAACAGGTGAAAACCTATGGCCGTTATGGGTGGCAAATTGATGACGAAGGAACTCATTCATCAACGATTTCTACAACGGACTGCTTCAATAGGAAGCCGGGTCTGAACGTTTTGATCGACCTTTGATTTCTACTCACTACACAACGACCAGACGAAAGAAACGGAAAAAGATGCTCAATCGGCCCGCAAACGGGAAGCTTTAACGATTATTCGGATCGTCCGGAGAACGATGTTAGCGATCATCACGATTTTGCTAGCGTTTTATTGGCCGGAAGCTGAGTATTGCAATAACCATCAGCAAAATCAGAGAGCTTGCGGATGTCGCAGAGCTAAAACTTGGGCCGTTGCGCCCTCAAAAGTTGAGCTCACATTACGGTTCCTATTTCGAATGATTGCCTTCAGGGAATCGAATGATCGTGGCGCTGCTTTAACGAAAAGGTGGACTTACTCCATTCCCGCAACAGCCTCCACGCACTCCATTTTGTTGCGTGTCTTCATTCTGTCAATCAACCCATGATCAGCCGCCTTATCCGTTTTGTCATTTCCTCCCCAACCACGCTTGGGAAAACGACTCGCATTGCCTATAAAGTGTGGTTTCCGATCACATCGCACCTCAAATCAATCGACTTCACGCTTCAGGATTTACTGAATGTCAACCGCTTCCACCGCCTTCCAACCCGACGACATCCCCAGCCGTTTTGAGTTTTCTTCCGCCCAACCTCGGCTTTATCAGATGTGGCAATCGGCAGGGCACTTTCACGCTGAACCCGATCCCGGTAAGCGGCCGTTCACGATTGTCATCCCACCGCCGAACGTCACCGGCGCACTCCACCTGGGTCATGCGTTGAACAATACGCTGCAAGACGTTTTGATTCGCATGAAACGCATGCAGGGTTTCAATGCCTTGTGGATGCCCGGCACCGATCACGCGGGAATCGCAACCCAAGCCGTGGTCGAGAAACGTCTAAAAGAACAAGAAGGAAAAACCCGTCACGATCTCGGACGAGAAGCCTTGGTCGCGCGAATTTGGGACTGGAAAAAGGAATACGAAGCCCGTATTCTTGGCCAACTAAAACAAATGGGTTGCTCCTGCGACTGGCAACGGACTCGTTTCACTCTCGACGATGTGTGCGCGACGGCGGTGCGAACGACGTTCTACGATTTGTTTCAAAAGCAATTGATCTATCGTGGCAAGCGATTGGTTAACTGGGATACGTTTCTGCAAACCACCGTCAGCGACGATGAAGTCTTCAACGACACCGTGCAGGGGCACTTCTGGCATTTCCTGTATCCCGTCATCGATCCGAAGCCGGGTGAACCGACGCACGTAACGGTTGCGACGACTCGACCTGAAACGATGCTGGGCGATACCGCTGTCGCGGTTCACCCCGATCCTGCTGCGGCTTTCAATCGCGTATTGTCGGATTTGAACACGAAATTGAGTTCGGCGTCGGCTGCGGAAAAAATGGTCATTCAATCCGAGATCGAAGCCATCGAACAGCGACGCGAAACGATGTTGCCAAAGTTGGAACAACTGCGCGACATGGCTGGCGATGGCCGGATGTTGATGTTGCCTTTGCAGAACCGCGAAATTCCGCTGGTCACCGACGCTTGGGCCAAACCGGAACTCGGATCGGGATGCGTGAAGATCACGCCCGCTCACGACCCAAACGACTACGAAGTCGGCAAACGTTGTGGGCTGCCCTTGATCAACATCATGAATCGCGATGGCACGCTCAACATCGAAGCCGGGAGATACGAAGGCCAAACGATGATGGGGGCTCGCAAATCCGTCGTCGATGATCTCGAAGCACTGGGCCTGCTGTCGGAAGTTGAAGACCGCGAAATCGAATTGCCGCAATCCGATCGCAGCAAGACGCCGATTGAACCGTTCCTTGCCGATCAATGGTTTGTCAAAATGGATCAGCTTGCAGAATCAGCCATGAACGCCGTGAAAGATTCTCGCGTTCAGATTTTTCCGCAGCGTTACGAGAAACAGTATCTCGATTGGCTCAGCGAAAAACGGGACTGGCCGGTTTCGCGTCAGCTCTGGTGGGGGCATCGAATTCCCGTTTGGTCGCTGGCAGTTGCGGATCAAAATGCCGCTGACCAATTGGTTCAGCAAATTGTATCGTTGTCGGCTTACGATGCGGCAATCACTTCGATCCAAATCGAACCGAGCGACGAACCCGAAGCCGAAAAACGGAAACTGCTGGAACTTCCTTTTGCAACAATTCACGTTTGCGTCAGTGGTTCTGAAACATCCGCTGCAACGTCCAACCAAAAACCTGAAATCGAAACGGAACTTGAATCTCTCGGACTCGTTCGCGAAGACGACGTCCTTGATACTTGGTTCAGTTCCGCGCTTTGGCCGCATTCGACATTGGGCTGGCCGCGGCAAACACCGGAACTTGAATACTTTTATCCGACCAGCACGCTGATCACCAGTCGCGACATCATTTCGTTGTGGGTTGCGAGAATGGTTTTGATGGGGCTGAATAATCTCAATCAAGTTCCGTTCAGCGAAGTCTTTATTCATCCAAAAATTCAGGATGGTTTTGGCGAAACGATGTCGAAATCGAAAGGCAACGGGATCGATCCGCTGGACGTGATCGAAAAATTTGGAGCCGATGCGCTGCGTTTTGGCATGGCGCATTTGGCGACGGAAACTCAAGACGTGCGAGTCCCGGTTCAGTTCTGCTGCCCGAGTTGCGATCACGCTTTTGATCAAACGAAAAAGAATCGCGTCTTGCCAAAACTCCCCTGCCCTGCCTGCCAACAGGAATTCTCGACGCAATGGGCGAGCAGCGACGAAGACAAGTCCCTGCCGCGCGGCACGGTAATTAGCGAGCGATTCGAAGTCGCTCGCAACTTCGTGAACAAGCTTTGGAATGCGTCTCGATTTGCGATGCTGAATCTCGATGGCTACACGCCGTCTCCGATTCAAGAATTCGATCTTACGATTGACGACCGCTGGATGCTCAGTCGTCTGGCAACGGTCTCGGCCAGCGTTACCGATAAACTTGAGCATTATCATTACGCCGAAGCCGCACGCGAGTTGTACGATTTCGCATGGGACAATTTTTGCAGCTTCTATGTTGAGATGCTGAAAGATCGTTTCGCCGATGAGACCGCGCGTCCTCACGCGCAGCGAATGCTGGCCTTCACGCTGGACAACTTGTTGCGCCTATTGCACCCGATGATGCCGTTCATCACCGAAGAAATCTGGCAGAATTTGGCAAAGCTGGCGCCCAAACGCGGACTTGAATCGGTGTCCGTGGCGAGCGAACATTTGATCGTCGCCGAGTGGCCCTCGCTTGATGCGAAATGGTGCAGCCCTGAAATCGAGCAGCAGTTTTCGCTGTATCAAAAGGCCTTAGGGGCGCTTCGGGAAATTCGCCAGCGACAAAATCTTCCGCCGAGAAAAGAAATCCAGTTTTCGATTC
>JBGSKR010000418.1:0-4354 GCA_041741135.1 Mariniblastus sp. | reverse complement strand
TGGGGAACGAGAACCCCTTGAGTAAGTGCCAACAGATCGGCCAAGCTATTGGTGGCCAGGTCCAAACTATTGAATTGGGCCTCGGTAAGCAAAAAAGCTCGTACTGCAAAGGAATCATTAGATATTTTCGGGTTGACCAGATCAATGGTGCCCGTTTTGACTGGAACCATGATGATCCCTTTACCTCCTGCCTTCCCGCCACCTTTGCCATTGCCTTTGCCACCTCCGGCTTGATGGTTGCCACCGCCCCCTGCGAGCGCGTCGTTAACGCAAAACAGCGACAGGCTGAGCGCTACGATTCCGAACAAAACTGCTTTCTTGATCATCATTCATTCTCCGGTTGAAAAACTTGGAAACACAAGCCCCGCAAATAGTTGGTTTAAATCAAGGGCCTGACAACAAACGGTCGTATTCGCCGCGAGTGCAATAGGCAGCGACGACTTTAGGATCCACGTCGACTCCTAAAAACGTTACACTGCCATCGCACATCACCACATTCGCTCCACTCGCATGGAAACTGGCAATTTCTGCTTGAGCGCCGGTGCGGTTGTTCACACCCCCATCGTCATGGGTAAAACAATGTGCCCCAGCCGCCCAGTATCCCATGCTAAAATCCAACAAATAGCCTGCCTCACCAACAATGATCGTATTGCTCATGCCATCTCGGACTTCGGCAGCCTGTACTCCTCGGCGACGTGAAGGCGTCGCGCGAAACAACATGCCGTTTTGCGAGCCGGGTAAGTTGGATGAGATCGACAGCCATGATCCAGAGATCCCAGCGTAATCCGTAAGCCCAGCGTAGTGTTTGGTGGACGTGGGACAGCGAAAGTTGGGCAGAATACGCCGAATCTCCGTTTGATTCACCGAAGCATCCCATTCCGCTGTGAATACAAGTCGATCCGAGATGTTACTTTGTTCTAAAAAAGGCAGGGTGCGGGCGGCCCAAGAAAATTCGGTATGGAGCGCTGACCCGTTCGGAAACTGGCGATGCGCAGATTCGTAATTCATCAGCCCCAAACCGAGCTGGCGAATATTGTTGGAACACGAGGATCGCCGAGCCGCTTCACGAACCATTTGCACCGCAGGCAGCAACAGTGCGATCAAGATGCCAATGACGGCGATCACCACCAACAACTCGACCAACGTAAATGCGGACCGAGGGGCGATCGCCTGACGATCTCGATTGAACTCTGTGCTGAGATTGGTCATCGAAGTGGTAAACATGACGCGGCGGGCAATTGGAAGTACGTTAACACGATAGCAAGGCTCAGGCGCCGTTTCCAGCAAATAGCGTGACATCCCGCGATTATTTTGAAGATTTATCCAACTTTCAAAGTGTCCGTTCCGCTAAGCTCATGCCGTTAATCCACCGAAAGGGAATTCGGTTCGCAAAATTACGGTTGTTGTTGAAGCCGCGTTGAGTTTCTTGAGAAAAACTGCATTCTTTTGCCGACGTTGCCAACAAACGTTAAAATCAGTCTTTCCGTTGCTGTTGTGTCGTCCAATTTTTTAAGAATCAAAGTTTCCATGCCTGCACTAACTGAAACCAAACCCGCCAATTTGCAAGAATTAATCGATAGTGGCTGGAAATCCCGTCCGGTCAAACAAGAGATCCGCGAAAACTTTTTGAAGATGCTGGCTAGCGGCGAAGAACTATATCCGGGTATCGTCGGCTACGAAAACACCGTCATTCCCGAAATCAATATCGCGCTGCTGTCCGAGCACGACATGTTGTATCTGGGTGAGAAAGGACAAGCCAAGAGCCGCTTGATGCGAGGCTTGGTGCGGTTTCTCGACGAAGAGATTCCCTATCTCGATATTCCCGACACTCCGTTCCACGAAGACCCCTTTGCCCCGCTCAGTCGCAGCGCCCGTCGGTTCGTCGCCGAGCACCGTGCCGAAAACGTGCCGATCAAATGGTGGCATCGCGATGATCGCTACTCGGAACGACTCGCTCCCGGAACCAAGTTCGCTGACATCATCGGCGAGATCGATCCAGCCAAATTAGCGGGCGGCGTCAGTATGTCGACCGAAGAAGCATGGCACTTCGGTTTGATCCCGCGGATGCATCGTGGGATTTTTGCGATCAACGAATTGCCCGAATTGGATGAATTAGTTCAAGTCGGTTTATTCAACATCTTGGAAGAGCGTGACGTGCAAATTCGCGGCTATCCCGTTCGCTTTGACATCGATGTGATGATTCTGTTTTCTGCGAACCCATCGACTTTTAACCGTAGTGGCAAAGTCATCCCGCAACTCAAAGACCGCATCGGCAGCATGATTCAAACGCACTACCCTACCGAGCGCGAGACCGGCATGGAGATCATGGAACAGGAATCCTCCGTCGATCTCGATGGCGATTACCCTGTTCGCGTGCCGTTATTTATGAAAGAGATTTGCGAACAAATTACGATTCAAGCCCGGAAGTCGAAATACGTCGATCAGCAATCGGGCGTCAGCGCTCGATTTAGTCTCGCCAACTATCGAACCATGATCGGCAGTGCCAGACAACGCGGCGTGCTACTCGATGAAAAACCGTCCGTGCCGCGAATCAGCGATCTCGGTCATCTTTATTCTTCATCGTTGGGCAAACTGGAATTGGATTTGATGGGCTCGCATCAGATGTCGGAGCGACAAGTCCTCGATAGCATCATTGCCGAAGCGATCAAAATTGTGTTCGAAGAATATGTCAGCGAACATGGTTTGAAGGAGATCGCTGAAATTTTTGGTAAAGGCGTTCGGTTAGAAGTCGGTGACCTCGTGCCCTCAGCGGAATATGCAGAGCGATTGAAACGAGTTCCACCGGCTTGGGAGAAAGCCTTCGAAGTCAACGCCTCGACCGACGATGCGGTGCGGGCCTCCTGTGTCGAGTTTATTCTCGCTGGTCTATACGCGATGGACAAAATCTCGCGTGGTCAGTCTCACGGTCGTTCTGTTTATGAAACTTAGCCAGCCACTCCCGTCGTAGCTTGGACATTCCTGTCCGAGCACTTTGCTGTAACCGTAGCTTGGAAATTCCTGTCCGAGCAATGCAACCGACGGACAGGAATGTCCATCGTACTTTTGACGCGCGACGGACAGGAATGTCCATCGTACATTTTCTCTCGTCCAAATTTCATCTCCGTGCGAACCATGAAACCAAAATCAAAATCCAAGGTCGGCGGCATCGTTCATTCGTACATGAAATACGATCCGATCAAATTTCCCAGCCCGACTCAGCCGCCGCCCGATTTTGTTTCGCCGATGATGAATCAAATGCTGGCTTATGGCAGCATGCGAGAATTGACCGAAGAAGAACTGGCTCGCGCGATCCATCTCGATCCCTCTCAGTTTCAAAATCTTGGCCCCAGCATCGACATGATGAAGGCGATTCTGGAAGAGCGAAAGCGAAAAATTCTGGAGACTTATGAAACGCGATCGGTGCAACAACTGGCCAAAAAAACGTTTCAAAAGAAATCCAAAAATAGTCCGCCAGTGCCCTCTCGTCTGCGTGCCGCACTCAAAGTGGCAATTGATCAAGAGCAGCTCTACGATTTTGAGTTGCTCTCCTACGAGATCAATGATGACACTGATCCACTGGCTCAGCACTTGTACGGGCTGATGGGGCATCTGGGCAACAAATATCAGATCGACGAACTGGCGGCGAAATGGGTTTTTACGGGTAACGAGTCACTGACAATTCCGGAAGCACTTGACGTCAAAGAAGAACTGGAAAAGATCGAGGAACTGCTGAAACAACTCGAAGAGGCTCGCGCTTCCGCTCAGATCGCCGTGATCGATCTCGAACAGTTGGGCGAGTACATGGATGACGAAACCATGCACTCACTGGAAGAGATGCAGCGTCAAATCGAAAATTACGTTCGTGAAGCCGCCGAACGGCAGGGTTTGACCAAGCAAGATGGAAAGTTCCAACTCACGCCACACGCTTATCGCGTCTTTCAAGGAAAATTGCTCGCACGAATTTTCAGCGATCTAAAAGCTTCGAAAACCGGTCGTCACGAGGGCAACATCGTCGGCGAAGGCGCGACAGAATTGCAGTCCACCAAGCCCTACGAGTTTGGCGATTCGCTCACGCACATGGACATCCCGCAAACTTTTATTAACGCCATGTTGCGGGGCGGCAATCAGTTGCCGATTCGCCTGAAAACGGAAGACATTGAAATCCATCGAACGAAAAACAATCCAAAATCGGCGACCGTGGTCATTATGGATATGAGTGGATCGATGCGCTATGACGGCCAGTACATCAATGTGAAACGCATGGCGCTCGCGCTCGATGGCTTAATTCGTAGCGAGTATCCTGGCGATTTTTTAAACTTCGTCGAAATGTACACGTTTGGCAAGATTCGTCGTC
>JBGSKR010000417.1:0-4161 GCA_041741135.1 Mariniblastus sp. | reverse complement strand
CGCTGCGCGGTCACCAAAGCAACTCATTGAACACCGGCGCCATGCCTAAAAAAATCCCCTGCACCACTGCCGCAAAACAAATTTTCTGGCAGAATTTAAGATTCTGCCTTGACTAACTTTAAGACCGTCGCTCATCCCCCAACCCCTTCTCCCCGCGAATTCGGAGAAAACTTGATCAGCTAAATTTGCGTCATCGTCCGAATTCACGGGGCGAAGGGGAGCCCGATTTGTTTTTTTGTGACAGCCTTGTCCGTGTCGATAGAATAGCCTCACGCCGTGGGCGAGTTGCTGCCGCCACTACCGTGGCTAACCTCCGTTTCCGCCGCTTGCCGTGAACTTTCTTATTAAGCCCATGTGTGCGTAGCAACTAGGGCTTACGCCACCCACATGGGAAATGTCGCCCGCCGGGCTGAGATGAATTGTTGACGGTCGGCAAATGCCAAAGTCTCTTGAGAATACCTCAAACTTTTTGACAACCTTCATAGCCATTGCCGTAGAATAGCGAGATTGACTTCATCCCAAACCTTAATTCACCCTCTCGTAAATGACCGACACCCCGGAAATTCCACCGGCGACAATGCCCAGCGCCGCTCCGATACCAACCTTTTGGTTGTTTGGAAAAACGGGCAGTGGCAAAACGTCGATCGTGCGGTATTTGACCGGTGTTGATGATGCCGAAATCGGTGCTGGTTTTCGTCCGCAAACCAAATTTTCTCGGCGATATGATTTTCCCGATGGCCAATTTCCGATCGCTCAGTTTCTGGACACTCGCGGGTTGGGCGAAGCCGGTTATGATCCGGCTGATGATGTCACCGAGTTAAGCAGCAACGCTCAATTGATGATCGTCACGGTGCGAGCGATGGATCAAGCTCTTGATGAACTGATTTCGCCGCTGACTCAATTGCGAAAAGCAAATCCTTTGCGTCCAGTGTTGTTGGCGATTACCTGTTTGCACGACGGTTATCCGGGGCAGCAACATTCTCAGCCCGATCCATTTGAGGATTTAAACAAAGTCGCGTTAAGCACAGGTATTCCAGAAAACTTGCGTCGCAACCTCACTGTGAAAGTAAAACAGTTTGATAAACTCGTTGATCGCATCGTGGCGATTGATTTGACTCAGTCGAACGAACGATTCACTGATTCGGAGTTCGGCGGGGCGCGACTCAAGTCGGCGATTCTGGATTTGCTACCGGCCAGCTATCGCCAGACTTTTATTCAGCTCGACAAAATCAATCGAAGCTTTAGCACCGCTCATCAGCGTCAACTCGCGCCCGTTATTTTGGCTTATAGCATCGCTGCGGCTTCGGCGGCTGCCGTGCCGTTACCGTGGGCCGACATCCCTCTCGTGTTGGGCATCCAATCGCGACTGGCTTACAAGATTGCTAAACTAAATAATCAGACTTTGGACAGAAAAACGATCACTCAAGTCTCCGCCGCCATGGGCGGACGAATCGCACTGCAAATGGGGATTCGTGAATCGCTCAAGTTCATCCCCTGGTTGGGCATTGCGGCCAATGTGACAGCCACTTTTGCGTTCACCTACGCGGCGGGCTGGGCTTGGAATTGGTACTTTATGCAAGTCGCTGCCGGACACGTCCCCACGACCGAAGAATTGCAACAAGTCTATCGGGATCAACTTCAACGTGGAGAGCAGTTTTGGAAATCCTCAAAAGCTTCGGGCTAGTTCGCCCTCGCACGCTAGTGTTGCTGGCGCTGTTGGTGTTGCCGGTGCTGGTCTATGCAATCGTCGGCACGATCGCAGTCTGGCAAATGGGTTGGATGATATGGCTATGGTGGTTGGTTCCGGTATTTTGGTTGATGACTTGGGTGGTGGCAAAATTTTGGCCGGCGTCAAATGCGAAGGAAACCGAATCGCTCGGATCGCCGCACTGGACGCCGCGTGATGCAGAAGCGGCGGAAATCGTGCGCGGATTTCAAACCGAAGTCGAGAACTTGACGCCCGAGCAACTTACCGATGTTCATCTTTACTTGAATCAAGCTCAGGCACTCGCCGAAAAATTGGCTCGGCACTATCACCCTGGCAACAGCGATCCGATCAGCTCGCTCACGGCCGCAGAAATTCTGGCGGCGATTCGTTTGGTCGCTGATGATTTGGAGACCGTGGTTCTGAAATCGGTGCCTGGCAGTCGTATGCTAACAGTCGGGCAGTGGAAAAAACTCGGCAATGCGCCCAAGTGGATTCGAGGAGCGACACAGGCGTTTTGGGCGGCTTCGATTTTGGTCAACCCCGCCAATCTCGCGAGGTACGGGGCGTCACGAATTACGAACGATCAAGTCACCGGTGGAATTCAAAATGAATTGCTGCTGACGGTTTATTTAAAATTCATCCGCCAAGTCGGGTTTTACTTAATCGAGATGAACAGCGGTCGTTTGCGCGGCGGTGCGGATGTTTACCGAGCGAACTTTCAAGCGGTGAAAACGCAACCCAGTTCACGACCCAATTCATCGAGTAGCGCCACGTTCGATAAAACGGAAAACGCGACCAACCAGCATATCAATGCCAATGATTCCGCAAATGACGTCATCGCCGATTCGTTGCGGATTGTGTTGGTTGGCCAAACCAGCGCGGGAAAATCCAGCCTGATCCAACAGCTAACTGGCAGTGCAATCGAACCCGTATCGGCAACCGCATCCGTTAAAGTCTACGAGCTAAATCTTCCAGACCGGCAACGGCTGAGTTTGGTAGACACGCCAGGTTATGGAGATTCGGGCGCATCCCCACAGCAGCTTAAATCGATCCAGACTTCGATGGTCAATTGTCATGGTGTGTTACTGGTGCTCGACTCTCATTCGCCAGCTCGGGCGGCAGATGTCAAGACACTCAAAAAATTGAACGAGCACTTTAAGAAAAATCCGCGACTGAAACCACCGCCTGTGATTGCGGTGTTGACTCATATTGATTTGCTTCCGCCTTCGTTGGAATGGTCACCGCCTTATAATTTGTTTGAGGGTGGACCAAAAAAATCGACCGCGGCCCATGCGACGAATTTAGCAGAAACGCCGCATGCCCTGAAAGCGACACAGATTCGCGACTCCATCGCTTACAATCGAGAAGTGTTGGGGGATTCGATTGTGGATGCCACTGCGGTTTGTTTGTCGGAAGATCCAGATCGGCAGTGGGGAGTGGTAGAGAACTTGCTGCCAATGCTGCTTCAGCACCTCGCGCATTCGGAAGCGGTTTCCCAAGTCGCCGCGTTTGAAAAGGCGCTGAATCGAAACCGTTATACGACGATTTTCAATCAAGCAACGACCAGTGGAAAAAATCTCCTGCGTACGTGGTGGGAAGAACGAAACCGAGATCGTTGAAACTTTTTCGTTGGCTTCGTTGCTTTGCCGATCGCCTATGTTGAAATGGCAAAAACTGGAGCGTTTTAGTTGCAGACTTGGAGACGCACTGCAAATTGAGTACCCTTGTTTTATCCGGGACCGATTGTTGACGACCGACTTCCTGCTATGACTCTAAGAACAATTTTTCATGCCACTCGAAATCAAACCGACCAACAACTTCGCATTTATTAAGGCGTTTGGCTCTCCCGAAAATAAAATTTCGCTGATCAGTCTGCTCAATGCGATTCTTTGTTTGCCGCAGCCTATTGTGGATGTCACGATCGTCAATCCGTTTAACGTGCAAGATTTCAAAGACGACAAACTGACAATTTTGGACATCAAAGCCGTCGACGAAAATGGTGCAGTCTACAATATTGAGATGCAAATTGTCGTCTCGCCGTGGATGATTCAGCGACTGGTGTTTTACGGATGCGAAATTTTTGCCGATCAACTTCGTTCGGGCGATCACTACGAAAAACTTTGCCCTGCATACACGATCTGTTTGATCGATGGACAGTTGTGGCCAGACAATCAGCAGGTTCACCATGCTTTCAAGTTTACTGATGCTCAGTCCGGTCGCGTGCTCGACGGAACTTTAGAGGTTCACACGCTGGAGATGGGAAAGTACAATTTGTTAGAGTCGGATTTGGCAACAGTCAGTCAATTAGAACGTTGGCTTTACTGGTTCTTGTACGCTGACCAATACGAGCCTGAAGAGTTACTGAAGCTTTTTCCCGAAACGGCTTTTCAACAAGCCAGCCAGGCTTTGTCGCAAATTAAAGCAAGAACGGAGGATAAAATTATGTACGATGC
>JBGSKR010000416.1:0-1886 GCA_041741135.1 Mariniblastus sp. | reverse complement strand
CGCCGAACGTAATCGCGCGTCCGACTAAGTAGGGTGTCCAGCCGACAAAACCAGCGCAGAAACGACAAAGTACACGCTCGTACACGCCAAATGGCAGCCCCAGGAATCGATAGTGGGCGCTAATGAAAGGTCCAATTGCATCGCCGCTGCTGACCACATAGCGATGCCCGAAAACCAGACGCGAAATTAGGCAAGCTATGCCGCCGGCAATGCCAGTTCCCTCCATCACAATCAGCTCTCGTCGCGACCGTGCTAGTTCGCGCAACAAGCCCCAAAAACTCGAAAATTTTCTTGATTTGTCATACGGCAAGAAATGAGCGTCCATGCCAGATACCAAATCTCGCAAACGGCTCTCCTCGTTGCTACCCGTCCCTTTAGTTGCGAACGCGATAATCTTCAAAGTGCCGTTCTCATTGAATCGATTCACGGCTATTTACCCGCCTTTGCCTGAGTAGCCGCTGATAGAACGATTCGGTTTGAATTGCAATGGTATCCCACTGGAAGAGACGTTCAACTTTGTTGCGTGCATCCAGCCCCATTTTCTGCCGCGTTGATGGGGCCCCGGCCAACTCGTCGATTATTCGGCCGATCGCGACCGGCGAGCGATCAACAATGCGTCCACCCGTCCCGTCTCCAATCAACTCAAACGCCCCCGAAATGTTGCACATAACGACAGGCAATCCAGTCGCCGCTGCTTCTATCGTTGCTAAGCTGAACGCTTCGTAGGCCGAGGGGAATAAAAAAACGTCAGCCGCACCATAAATCCGCTCGATATCGTGGCGAAATCCAAGCCAACGAACCCGAGAGTTGAGGTCGAGCTCGGCAGCCAAATCGAAGAAAAATTGACGTTGTGGATCGTCGCCGGAAACGACCAGCACCGCGTTTTTGTTACTTGATTGACTGAGCCCTTCCAACGCCAACTGAAGGCCCTTGCGTCGCCACTCTCCTCCGGCAAACAGAAATGCAACGTCTGTTTCCTGGCAATCGATTTCGCAGCGAACTTGGGTGCGATGCAATGACTTGAGTCCGGGGTGAAAACAATTCAAATCCGCACCATTAGGAATGACTTCAATCATGGCATCGTTGACCGGATAACTTTCTCTCAACTCACGTTCTGTTCCCTGAGAAACCGGAAGAAAACCTACAATGCCGCGCTTATTCATGCCGTGATACGAACGTTTCTCGGCTGCCAAAACTTGGCGATCGTAAAGCGCTCGTGTGGACCGTCGCAACAGGCCAACATGATCATTTCTCGCCTGCGTGTCATTGATTTGCATTTTTTGGGGGTGAACAGTCTGAATGGCATACACGTCGGCGGCGCGAAGGTTACAACCGGCCGAATGAATGATGTCAAATTTCTGCCTACTTAACACCCGTTCCGCAGCGATTCGGAACCATTCAAATTCGGCAACGTCGGGCCACGACGGGCCTTTCAGTGGACGCCAAATCAAATTCGATCGATCAACATTTTCCGCTGTTCGGGAAAAAACGGTTACCTCATGGCGCCTTGCAAGGCGTTCAGCAACTTCCACCACCGCACGAGATGTTCCTTCGCGTCGATTGGCATTGATGATCACAAACGCGATGCGGAGAGAGTTTTTAATAGTCAGTTTCTAGTTGGCAGTTGGAAGACAAGAAGAGGAATTTCGAAACCTCGTAGTGGGATTCGCCAGAATTCCCTCACCAAAAAGCGTTCCCACGAAATCCTTCACGACGTGGTAAACCAAATCACTCATTCTCACCTACGTCAATGTGGTGGATCGCGCCGAGATCCCACATTGGATCGACGGAGCCATCCACCACAAAGCGCAAAGCATTGCTTCATTGTCAACGATCAAGCAACGAGTCAAATACCAATGATTCATGTCACTTGCGTCGGGGAACGC
>JBGSKR010000415.1:0-7763 GCA_041741135.1 Mariniblastus sp. | reverse complement strand
CTTCCGATCATTCAAACTCAGGTCGTCAATTTCGTCATCACCGATCACGGTCTCAGGTAGGAGTTGAATATTTCGAACTAACCAGTCGAAAATTTTTAGCGACGAGGCAAGTTGTTGTGCTTCTGATTTGTTGAGTTCTGGATGAAGCGTGCTAACCACACTCGCGATCGCATCTTGAACTTCTTCATCGTCATCGCTTTCGGATTTTGAGTCGCCGGCGGCGAATCGGTAAATTTCAAATGGGCTGATTAGTTCAGATTGAGTAACACGCCTCGTGATCTGCTTAATCCATTCGGACTGTTGAATGTAATAAGCGTCGCTGTCAAGAAAATTAAGTTCGTCCGTTTGCTCTAACAACGCCAACCCCGAAAATTCCTCCAAGATCGGCGCCGCAGCAGGATCAAGCTCCCAATTAACGTCTTTGATCGTTTCGCTGCTGTACGTCACCCAACGATTCAGTCCGCTGGAGACTTTAGATTGAAACTCATCCTGATCAAAGCGTTGATCGCTTGAAATAAAATCCATCGTTCGCGATAAATCGTCGATTCTGGTTTTGGTCAGGTCGACGTCAATCAAATCGAGAACGGGGTCCTTCGGCGGAGTACAACCGAAAGTAGCCAACCCGAAAATAAAGATAAGAAATAGGGAAAAGGTGCGTTTTGAGAAAAGGAGCATATTCATCGTCAAATAATTAAAATTTCTGGTACTTACGATTAAGCTTTAAAAGGCCCAAACAATTTATTGGCACGCAAACGTCCCGAGTTTCGCCTTGGCTTTAAGAATAGTGTTACGACAAAACATCCCGAATTCGTTTCAATGAGGTGAGCAAGCCGTCTATTCTATCGAGTTGAATCATATTCGGGCCATCACTGGGTGAACGATCAGGATTGGGATGAGTTTCCAAAAAAACCGCATCACAGCCCGCAGCCACCGCTGCACGGGCAAGGGGAGCGACCATCTCGCGATTACCGCCCGTTTTTCCGCCAGCAGCACTTGGCTCCTGCACACTGTGCGTCGCATCAAAGACCACTGGGACGCCGAGAGCCGCCATTTGCGGCAATGCTCGCATGTCGTTGACCAGTCGTCCATAACCGAAAAACGTACCTCGCTCGGTAAGCAAGATGTTTTCGCAACCCGAATCACTCAACTTTCGAACAACGTGTTCCATGTCCCACGGAGCCATGAACTGGCCCTTCTTCACATTCACCGCTCGCCCTGTTTCAGCAGCAGCAACTAACAGGTCGGTTTGCCGAGCCAAAAATGCCGGGATTTGCAGCAGCGAGCACACTTCTGCGGCCACGGCGGCCTGTTCGGGAAGATGAATATCGGTGGTGGTGGGAATTCCGAACTGTGAACTGATTTTGGCAAGTATCTCAAGCCCAGCGGTAATCCCTATGCCACGATACGAATCTAAACTCGTTCGGTTCGCTTTGTCAAACGAAGCTTTATAAATAAGTCCCAAACCAAGCCGCGAACATGACTCGACCAACCGTTCCGCGATCTGCGCGGCGAGGTCGTAGTCTTCAAGAACGCACGGACCGGAGATGATCGTCAAAGGCTGATTCTTTCCGCACGTCACGTTCTCGATCGTAAGCGGGTTGTTCGGCACGGGCAGGCTTTCCATGATTCAAATTTTGAGATTCGTGTGATGCATCACCGTTTTATTGTGGCGTTTTCGACCGAGTTTCGCGATGGGGCCAATCTTTGGAAACCAACAAATTGAGATAACCCGGTTGCACACGAATCTCCAGCGGCAATTTGCCACCGGGATCGCCGTCGAGTTGATAGTACACGGGTTCATCGGCCTCGATACGCAATCGTCGAAATCGTAGGACTCGATTTTTCTTCCAGCGTCGATGCTGACAGGTGATCACGGAAAACAGATATAGCAAACCTCGCATCCATTTGCCTCGACTAAACGAACACAAATCCAACTGTCCATCGCTTGGATCTGCGTCGTGAACAATCGGAAGATTCATCGCATAACGAGGCACGTTAAAAACAAACGCCCACTTCGCCGTGATTAAAGGAGCTTGATCGTCAACTGTCAGCCGAATCGGTGGATATCGGTACTGCCGAAGTGCAGCGAGGATCGGTTTGATATAAGACCAGTGACGAATGTTTCCAGTTCGCCCTTCGTGCAATCGCTGCACAACATCCGCATCAAACCCGCAACTGGCCATGACGAGAAAGAATTTCCCATTCGCAATACCGGCGTCAAGTCGAACGGTGAAGCCCTCGTCGATCAGTCGGGCCAGTCTCGTCCCATCGGCCGTCAATTGCAGATACTTTGCCATCAAATTCTCAGTGCCCAATGGCAGAATCGCCAGCGGAGTATCGGCAGGCAGTTCGTTGACTAACAAGTTCACCGTGCCATCGCCGCCGGCTGCTACGACGACTCGCAACTCTCTCAATTGTTGCAACTCGTCGGTGCGTTGTTTGAGGAGGTTCAAGTCGCTGATCATTTCAACGAGGTAATGCCGCAATTTCAGTTCATTCACCAATTGCTCGACGACTGCTGATCGCCCACCTGAGCCTGAGCGAGGATTCAACGAGATCAACACCGTGCGTGCATTCGGAAAAGTCGAGTCGTGCGGCATGAGAGAGAAACGCTTTGTGTAAAACTGGCCAAGAGCCCGCCCGAAAAAAACAGCGGGACCGTGCTAGGGTCCAAGTCCTCACCGGTGACCGTTTACGGATTGTAGCCGGACTCGTGAGAGTTCGGAAATTCTACAAACAGATAAAACCGAAGTCTCACGACTTCGGCTACGAACCATATCCAGACTGACTTTCAGGTCAGCAGTAAAGTTTGCCACAAGCTGGGGTCTTCGGCAATTGGAAGCTCGGGACCAAGTGCCAACGTTTGCCAGCCCAGTTCTCGATCAACGATCGCGAAATTGAAGCCGAGTTGGCGATGCTCCGTCGTGTTCCAACCGTACAACCCCACTCCGCCAATGAACGCCGAAATTTGATAGCCGTCTTTGTTGACGACACTCTTCACTTCGATTTTAGCTTTGTTAATCATTGGCGAGTCGTCTTTGCTGCGATTAATTTTCAACGTTCGCGCGATCGGTGCGTCATTGCTGTTTCCGCCCCCCGTCGGCAAAATCATCATCCAATGACAGAACTTGCTTGCACGATGTACGTTGTGCGTTGCTCGTGTATCGACCCACAATTGCAAACCATCGCTCTCGTGCAACTGCGTCTCGCGGCACCACAGCGATTGCTTTTTTCCGGTTACCATCAGCGACACGTACAAACCGTCTTCCAACCAGCCGATCCGAATGTCACCGAATGACTTTGGTCCATCGAACTCACTGAGAGCAGGCAATCGGCACGCAACCGGCAGTTCGAATAGTCCGCTTGGCTTCTCGGTCAACTGATGGCAGGTAATGCGGTAGCGAAAAGGAAGGTTTTTTGAGACTTGGGAGATGATGGCGTTGGACATAAGAAGTGGGTTTAGAGGTTAGTGGTTAATACTTTCCGTAGCTTGGATATTCCTATCCGAGCATTTCCGTAGCTTGGATATTCCTATCCGAGCATTTCCGTAGCTTGGACATTCTTGTCCGAGCATTTCCGTAGCTTGGATATTCTTGTCCGAGCATCGCGCCCGACGGACAGGAATGTCCATCGTACATTTTGCTAGCCGCCGACGAGTTCTTGGCGATGCTCGCTCAAGAAATCAGCCAAGCGTTGATCGTCAACCTGTTTCAATTTCGTAAAGCTCATCTTGATCACATCGCGCTGGCTGCCCGCATCCAGCGTCGCCGAATCGGCGAGGTCAGCGACTCGCCCGACCGTTACCGAACCTGTTGCTCCAGCGACCTGTAACACAACGGCCTCCGGTTTCTTGGTTTGAATACTAACCCACGGCTTGTCTTGATCGGGCAAGACAACATGCACGATTTGTTTATTGCTCCAATTGAACTGGCAACCCGGCGCGGCCGTTTCGACGACTTCCACTAATCGTTTCAGCACGCCCATCTCCCACTGCACTTCGCCAGCGGAAAATCCTTTCGGGAGAAAATGCCATTTCTCACCCAGTACCGCCCACGGAGTTTGCTCATCGATCTTCGCTTCAATCCGATCAACTTTATTGAGAAAGCTGGCAATTGCATCGTCAAGAAATTTCCAAAAGCCGGGAATGTCGATCTCTTCCCACGAAAAAACGCGGATTTCGATTTCTTGCCACGAAGCCGTCGTGTTCGTCAGCTTCACTCGCGGAGAATTTCCATAGACAGGAATTTTTTCCAATTCATTCGGAGTCGCCAGCGGAATTTGATCCACGAGTGTCTCGCGATTGAAGGTTCGCGGACGTACACGAAATTTTAGCTTCAGCAACCATGCATCTCCGGTCAACGCATGAAAGAACCAACCTTGTGATTTTTTCTGGCCATTGATCTCGACGACCGTGCGTTGATCCCAAACGGTGTCGCCGAAGCCGTCGTGCTCCTGAATCCTATCAACAATTCTTTCAAGAATTCGTCCATCCCAATTGACAGGTTCGCCGACTCTGCCAACACGATCTTGAGTGTGCCAACGTCTGCCATCAGACTCCCACGGCATTTGCGCATTCGCTCCGATATCTTCAATATCCATGTCGCCATCTTGCCAACGATCAACGGTGTTCGGATCGTAGACGACACGCTCTTCGTAAGGATCGCTGGCAAGCACGGGAATCAAGGCTTCGCCCGTGTAACTGCGCGGCATTCCGGCGACGCTCTTGCCAGACTTGCCCGCCGCAGCAAGTGCTTTCTTCGCGTACTCGACGACCTCTTCGGGCGTTCCTTGAACGACGATCTGACCGCCTTGATGACCGGCTTCCGGACCAAGATCGATCACCCAGTCGGCGGCTTTGATCATGTCAAGATTGTGCTCAATCAACACGACCGAATTTCCGATGTCGATTAATCGCTGGATCACAATCAGCAATTTTCGCAAATCATCGAAATGCAAACCAGTTGTCGGTTCGTCCAGCAAATACAAAGTGCGTCCAGTGTCAGGACGCGCGAGTTCGGCAGCCAATTTCACTCGTTGGGCTTCACCGCCGGACAGCGTGGGAGCCGATTGACCAAGCGTCACATAATCCAAGCCAACATCGCACAGCGTTTGCAGAATGCGGCGAATTTTGGGGATGTTGTGGAAAAGTTTTACCGCTTCGCCACAAGGCATTTTCAAAACATCGTCGATTGATCGTCCGTTGTAGCGAACGGCCAAAGTTTCTTCGTTGTAGCGTTTGCCTTTGCAAGCCGAACATTCGACCCACACGTCGGGCAGAAAGTGCATCTCGATGCAAATCTGTCCGTTGCCAAAACATTCTTCGCATCGTCCGCCGGGAACGTTGAAACTGAATCGCCGCGAGGTGTAGCCACGAATTTTCGCATCCGGAAGTTCTGCAAACAAATCGCGGATCAAATCAAAGGCGCCGGTGGAGGTCGCTGGGTTAGAAGTCGGCGAATTCCCTAACGGCGTTTGATCGACACGAATGACTTTGTTGATGTACTCGATGCCGCGAATGCCTTTGTGCGAACCCGGTCTGGCTGTCGTGCGATGCAGGCGGCGGGCAAGTGCCTTGAACAAGATGTCATTGATCAACGAGCTTTTTCCGCAGCCCGATGGACCAGTAACGACGGTCAACGTTTCGAGCGGGATTTTGACTTCGATGTCTTTCAAGTTGTTGTGCTTTGCACCGACGATATCGAGCGTATTGACGAGCGGAGTCTTCCTGTTTTTGATCGAAGCCGTTTTGATGTTCGTTTCGGAATCGGAGGCTTTCTTTTTCGAAGATTGCTTATTAGCCGTCTCTTTCACCGCAGTTGTCGCAGCAAAGAAATCCGATAACGCTGGTCGGCGATTCGACGGCATCGGGATGGCTTTTCTGCCGGGCTGATTTTTGTTGAGAAGATAAGGCCCCGTCACCGAGTTCGAATTGTTAGCGACTTCGCTGGGCGTTCCGTGCGCGACAATTTCGCCACCGCCCGAACCAGCCCCCGGACCGAAGTCGCAGATCGCATCGCTGTGCTCGATGACCTCGCGATCATGTTCGACGACAATCATTGTGTTGCCTAAATCGCGCAACCGATGCAACGCCTTCAACAAACGCGTGTTGTCGCGAGGGTGCAAACCAATCGTCGGTTCGTCCAGCACATACAACACACCACACAGACCACTACCAAGTTGGCTGGCAAGTCGAATTCGTTGTGCTTCTCCGTTCGAAAGCGACGACGCCGTTCGATCAAGCGTCAAATACTCGAGTCCCACATCGTTGAGAAAATCCACGCGTCCGATGATCTCGCGAATCAGCTCGCCAGCGATTTTCTTCTCGCGCGGATCGAGTTTCCATTTTTTGACCGTCTTTGCCAGCACGCCCATCGGCAAACGGCAAATGCCGTCAATCGACAACTCGCGGAACCGAACGGCAGCCGCATCATCGCGCAAACGACTTCCACCACAGGCTCCACACTCGACCTCGCCGATCAACGTTTGCATCCGCTGACGCAGTGGAGCCGAAAGTCGAGAAGCTTCTTCGAGCGCCGGAAACACGCCCTTGAACTGAAACGAAAACAGAATCCCGCCGTCTTTATTGGCAACATCAAACCAACGCTCGCCCGTTCCGTAAAAGACTTGTCGGCGATTACGCGCATCAAGTTGGTTAAACGGAACATTGATTGGAATTCCCGTTCCATCGGTCCAAGACTTCAGCATCGCTTCGGCAAGCTTTGATTTCACATCCGGCCATAGGGAAATCGCGCCTTGCTTCAGCGTCAGCTCCGGATCGTTCATCACTGCGGCAGGGTTGGCTCCCGTTTGCGTCCCGATGCCTTCGCAATCCGGACACCAACCAAGCTGGCTATTGAAAGAAAAATTATGCGGCGTCAAGTTCTCGAAACTTCTGCCGCAACAATCGCAAGCCAGATGCTGACTATGCTTTGTCACGGGCCAGTGAACTTCTGGAACGTTTTCAATCGGAGCGGTCACATGCAACACGCCGTGTCCGATCGAAAGTGCCGATTCAACGCTGTCCGCAATCCGAGATCGCGAGTTCGCTTGGATGGCAATCCGATCCACGACGATTTCGATTTGGTAAAGACCGCGACGGTTTAAAAGTGGCACTTCGTCGATGCCATAAGTCACATGATCGACACGAACGCGGATGAAACCGTTGGATCGAATTTCTTCCCACAATTGTTCGTAGGTCTGATTGGTGTCAAGTCGGATCGGCGCGAGCAACAACAGCCGTGTGCCTTCGGGATGTGCCATCAGCTTGTCAACGATATCGTCACTGGTCTGCGTGCCAATCGCTTGGTTGCATTCAGGACAAAACGGCGTGCCGATTCGTGCCATCAAGATTCGCAAGTAGTCGTAAACCTCGGTGACCGTTCCGACCGTGGAACGCGGCGAGTTGCTGAGATTCTTTTGCTCGATGGCGATAGCCGGAGAAAGACCTTCGACATGTTCGACGCGAGGCTTGTCCAATTGATTCACAAACTGCCGAGCGTAAGAACTGAGCGATTCCACGTATCGCCGTTGACCTTCGGCATAAATCGTATCCATCGCCAGCGACGATTTTCCGGAACCGGATGGCCCACAGAAAACGGTCATCTTGTCGCGAGCAATATCGATGTCGACCGACTTGAGGCTATGTTGTTCGGCCCCGCGAACTTTGATGACGGTTGCCAGATTGGCCCCATGCGATTTTGATTTCTTCTTGGGTGGAATCACTGGCTTCGGATCAAGTGCTCTGCGAAGCGCTTGACCGGTGT
>JBGSKR010000414.1:0-5474 GCA_041741135.1 Mariniblastus sp. | reverse complement strand
ACATCCAATGCAGGTTCCGAACTCATCAAGAATCTCTGTGCCGACCCGGACATGGCTCCTTCGCCTGATGCCTTTGTCGAAGCCATCTTTCCAAAACTGATGGAATCGTTTGCTCCTGCCTTTCTCGGTCGCACCAAAATCATTCCCTTCTATCCGCTTGGCGACGACGTCATGAAAAAAATTGTGCAACTAAAACTGAACAAGATTGGTAAACGAATCATGGCCAATTACAAAGCTCGTTTTGAGTATGCACCGGAAGTAGTCGAAGCGATCAAAGCTCGCTGCACCGAAGTCGATACGGGGGCGAGGAATATTGACCACATCTTGACCAATACGCTGCTTCCCGAATTGTCCGCCGAATTCTTGGGCAGTTTGGCCGAAGGAAGGGCGATCTCATCGGTCAAAATCAACGTCGATGGGCAAGACAAATTTGTTTATGAGATCACATAACGTAACCCGTGGTGGGCAACACGGTGAAGCATTTTGTAGCGGAACGGCGCAAGCCGTCCGGTAACTTCGGTTCGTGACGGACCGGAGGGCTTGCGCCCTACCGCTACCATTGCTCGTTAGCTCGAACAAAATTACTCTTTAGAATGGAAATTCAACTCGAAAAACCTCTCGCAAACGACCGCTGGCTAGTTTCTAATATATTTTTGCAGAATTTACGCAACTACCAAACACAGCTCACGACAATGACTCTAGAAGCAATCGTTGCTTGCTTTTTCAGTCATCCAATACTGATTGAATCGTGTGCTCTCAACGCAACCCGGTGGAGAGCACCGTTGATGAATCGTACCCTGGGTTTTTACAAGGAGAATAGAGATGGGCGTTTATGCACAAATTGATGGTTGCGATGGTCAGTGTCCCGTTAAAGTGGAAGGAATGAGCAAGCACATTGAGTTGAATTCGTTCCAGATTGGCGTCAGCAAACCTCACACGGCTGGCGGAACTGGTAAATCGGGTGGTGGTGGAGCCGCCGTCGCTCACGATGGTGATATGTCGATCGACTACGAAAAATCCATGCCTGCGATTCAAACCAAGATGCTCAATGGCGATGCAATCCCAAAAATCTTGATTAAATTCACGGCCACCATCAACAAAAAACCGAACCAAGTCTATCTTACCTACACCTTTGAGAACTGCCATTTCACTGCTTACCAGATTTCTGGAGCTGGCGGAGAATCCGCGACACGGCCCAACGTAATGTTGACATTCAGTTACGAAACTATCGAAACCGAGTACAAGCACTTCGACGAAAAAGGAAACGTTCAGAACGTTCCTGCTGCGAAATTCAATGTTCGCACTCGCGAAAACGGCTAAATTGCCTGCCAACCATTTCGAGGGCTTCAGGCATCCCACATCCCTGAAGCCCTTTTTCTGTTTACAATGCGGTCGTCGCTGGCGACGTAAATCACCGCTGGCAATGCAATCACTCATGGATGGCCAGCTTGTCACTGCCACCTAGCCACCGTGCAGCCCATCAAAGTTGCAGGCAAACTCTGGAAATTCAGTCATGCCCCTTGATCAAAAAACACGTGCGTTAAAAATCAAGGGTTTGGGTTCCGAAACCGACTTCGTGCTGACTTCATTTTCCGCCACCGAAGGAGTCTCCAGGCTATTCTCGATTCAGATCGAATTCCTTTCTCTTAATCTGAATCTGGCCGCCAAGGATGTGATTGGAAAACCGATCACGCTGGAAGTCGCCGACAAGAATTTCGACGACCGTAACGACAATACCGTCCAGTATTTTCACGCCTATGCCAACCGGTTTAGCATTGGTAATGTCTCGCCGCACTATGGGCCCGATGGTGAGCCCCTTCGCCTTTATACCGTGGAATTGGTGCCTTGGGTCTGGTTTCTTACACAAACCGCTCGCTCCCATATTTTTTTCCCGGATCGTGAGGAAAAATCGATCCACGACATCATCGAGGATGTGCTTAATCGTCCCATTCATGCGGATAACACGTGGAGCTTCCAAGGAGCCGACGACCTGAAGTCTCGAAAGGTGAAACACTGCGTGCAGTATCGGGAAACGGATTTCAATTTCCTTTCCCGAATTCTCGAACAGTACGGTGCCTACTACTATTTCGAGCACTCCAATGGGAAGCATGAGCTGATCATTTCGACTAAGCCGACCACCTCGGATTGTCGTGAGGCAAGCGCAAAATTTCTGCACACTGGCGAGAACTGCATCATCTCATGGGCGCATTCGTTTTCTTTTGTCACGGGGAACTACGTCCACACCGATTATAATTTTGAAACTCCGCTGGACGATTTGGAATCGAAGTCCTCCAAAATTGGCACGCTCGTTCCCGATGCCGAGAGCTACGAAATTTATGATTTTCCTGGTGAGTTTCCCGATTTAGATGTTGGGGAAAGCGAAGCCCGCATTCGACAAGAAGAAGAAGAGGTTCCCCACAGTACCGTTCATGGCAGCAGCACCTATCGCAGCTTCAGCAGCGGTCACAAATTTAAACTTGTCAGCCACCTTGAAAACGAATCGCAAGGTGAGACCGGCGAGTACATGCTGACCTCCGTGCAGCACTACGCTTCGGAACCGTTTACCAATGAAGATCCTGGCGTCGACTACTCCAACAGTTTCACTTGCATTCCTGCCTCCGTCCGTTATCGCCCGCCGCGATTGACACCCAAGCCAATTATCTCTGGAATCCAAACCGCCGTCGTGACTGGACCCGCCGGTGAGGAAATCTATACCGACAAATACGGCCGCATCAAAGTCTTCTTTCATTGGGATCGGGAAACCCGACCAATCAAAGCAAGCCAGGGCGAAAATTGTTCCTGTTGGGTGCGCGTGGCTCACTCCATGTCGGGTCGCGGGTATGGCTTCGTCGCCATCCCCCGCATCAATCAAGAAGTCGTTATCGAATTTTTGGAAGGCGATCCCGACCGCCCCCTCTGCATCGGCAGCGTCTACAACGATGACCAGATGCCACATTACGATCCGGTAGAACACAAAACTCGAACCTACTTCAAATCCAATTCTTCGCCCGGTGGGGATGGTTTTAACGAACTATACTTCGAGGACAAAACCGACGAAGAACGCATCTACATTCATGCGGAAAAAGATTATGATCGTCGCGTGAAAAACCACTCTACCGAACATGTTGGCGGCAACATGTATCTGATTGTCGGCAAGGATGAAGCCGATTCAGGAGGTGAAGTCGAAATAGATATCGAGAAATCAATCAAGCAATCCGTCGGCGCCGACGGCATCCAATACACCAACGAAGGCGACGAGAAAAAAGAAACGGTCGGCTCACAGCACCTAACCGTGGGGGGCGATTGGAACATCCAAACCAATAGCATCTCTCAAGAAACGAAGATGGACATCCATTCGAAAGCTGGCATGAATTACGCTACCGAAGCGGGCATGGAAATGCACTTGAAAGCCGGCATGAATCTAGTCCTAGAGGCCGGACTGCAATTTACCATGAAGGCCGGTAGCAACTCGATCGTGATTGGCCCAACGGGAATTTCAATTACCAGTTCCGGTTTGGTCACGATCAACGGTAGCTTGGTGAACATCAATTCCGGCCCCGGCGCACCAGCCGGATCGGGTGGCGGTTGTAATCCCAAAGCCCCAGAGAAACCCGAGAAGGCCGAACCGATCGAAGCCGTCCGAGAAAAAACCGGGCAAAAAAGTATCGATTGAATTCCCCTCCAGTAGTAATCCCCAGCAGAATCTCCCATGCCTCCAGCAGCCCGCATCACGGACATGCACGTTTGTCCCATGGTCACACCGGGAACCCCTCCGATTCCTCACGTCGGTGGCCCGATCTTAGTCGGTTGCCCCACTGTGATGATCGGTTTCTTGCCGGCCGCACGAGTCGGTGACATGTGCGTTTGTGTTGGTCCTCCCGATGCGATAGCGATGGGCTCATTCACCGTAATTATCGGTGGTATGCCCGCCGCACGCATGGGCGATACCACCGTCCATGGTGGATCCATCGTGGTTGGCTTTCCCCAAGTCATGATTGGTTAAAGCCCGTTTTCGCAATTTGCTTGCTTCTGAATCTTAGTGAAAAGGAAATGAAACATGCCAACGCCGACCACGACGGGCGGACCTCGCTACGCTTCAAGCCGAGAAGTTGCTGGGCACAACGCTCACCAACCTTGTTCCGTCATGTTTCAAATTGAGATGGAAGCCCTCATCCTGTCCCCCGAAGAACTGGCTGTTCTCTTCCGCGAAATTGCGTCGGCGACCAACGGTTATCGCACCGAGCTGGACCTCTCGAGAAATCTTGTTGGTCAAGTCCAGCAAGTCAAATTAGTTTTGCAAGAGTTCGGATGGAGCGGAAAATCATACGTCAAAAGCATTGGTGGAAAAAACTACGTCGTGCTGAAGGGCTATGCATCAAAGCGCTCGGTTTTGCGTGGCACCAAGTATTTGGCCGACAATGCAAAGGTAGTGACGTATGGTATCGGTAAACAAAGTACGACGTTTGTGAAAGGTGGCTTGGTTTCGATTCTGTTCATTTCGGCAATCAATGTCATTGAGACGATTGTCCGTGAAGACAAAGACTTTATTGACGGAGCAGCGCAATTTGCCACCGACGCCGTAAAAACAGTGGCTGCTGCCGTCGCGGGTGCGGCCGCAGGTGCGGCTCTTTCTACAGTGTCCGCGCCGGTGGTGCTGGTGGTTGGAACGGTCATTGTTGTGGGAATCGTGGCAGCATTGGTTCTCGACAAGATTGACGCAAAACTGGAAATAACGACCAGCCTGACTAGTTGGCTCCGAAGACACTGGGAACAGAGTAAAAATACTTGGGAATTGCAAACTTACGAGTTTCAGCGACAGTTGATGTGGTGCAACTCACCAGAAGGAGCCATGGCCTGCATGAAGCGAATGTTTGGCGGCTATTGATCATCCCGCAAAAAGGAGTAAAAGGATTTCTGGGTTTGTCGTTAAAGTTTGCATGGTTCAAGTTATTGGAAACTCGCTAAGCGAAATAAACAACTTCAGAGGAAAGAGAGTATGAGTTCAACTGTTGCTGAACTGATGATTATTAGTGAAACCGGCATGTTCCATTCCGCCTGTCGTTGTACCTTTACTGACCGCGTTGAATGGTATGGCTTTCAACCTGCAATCCATCGAATGCCGATTTGCCAAGGTAGAGTTGAGCGAGAGGATCGCACCAAGCATATCAATCATCGAATCGTGCTGGAGGTGGACACTCACCGACTACAAATCGCCATCCATAAAACAACCGTCGAGTATCGGCACAAGACGTACGCCCTTGGTGTTATCGATTGCGTTAGTTTTTCGGCAGATATCGCCCGCCAATGCGGATTGCGTGTCCCCCGAGTTAACTTGACCCCCTACGGTTTTATCAAGTGGCTTTCGGTTCAAAATAAGCATGTACTATTCGAATGAAGTCGACACGATTTTATTAAGCGAGCACGAGATTAATTCATGTCGAACCAACTAAATACAACACCCACCGCCGATGGTC
>JBGSKR010000413.1:0-4514 GCA_041741135.1 Mariniblastus sp. | reverse complement strand
GCTGTTCCTCACGTTCCTCAGCGCGAATCTCGCGATTGTCAACTTCCTGCCGATCCCGATTCTCGACGGTGGACACATGCTGTTCTTGGCCTATGAAGGAATCTTCCGGCGACCGGTCAGCGAAAAAGTTCAAGTGCTATTAACTTACGTCGGCCTCGCAATGATTCTCGCGTTGATGTTGTTCGTTGTCTTCCTAGACATCGGCCGCATCGGCAGTTTGTTGTGAGCTGCCCACGCCACCATAGGCGTCCAGCTTCTGTTAAATGATGTACTTGGCTGGCCAATTTGTCAAAAAGCTTACAGATTATACTTTTGCTGGCGACACACGGAATCGGTTGGAAAGAGAGAACAAATGATTACTAGAATTTACGCACACAATTTTCGCTGCCTCGTAGCTTTTGAAGTAAATTTCGATGAATTCGGCGTTCTATGTGGACCCAATGGTTCTGGAAAAAGTTCAGTCATTGATGTGCTAAAACTCGTTCGCGACCTTGCCACAGGCGACGCCTTCCTTGGTGGTGAAGGCGAAAAAGATGTTCGACAACTCGAGTTCACAAAATGGCTCAAAGCCACGACACAAGATTTCGAACTCGAAGTCAAAACGGAGGGCTACAGCTTCCTCTACCAACTTAGTCTTGAGCAAGTCGATAGCGATGAAAAGCCAAGAGTCATAAAAGAACGCGCCCTATGTGATAGTCGAGAGCTGTTTATACGAGATCTGGATGGCGTGCGTTTTCAAAAGTGGGATGGATCGCTGGGGCAGTTTCCGCTTGATTGGCGACAAGCGGCACTGGGGGCGATACAACCGAATGGTCCACTCAAGGACATTCAAGTACTGCAAGAGGCACTCGCAAAACTGTTGATACTACGTCCGAATCCTCGTGGCATGGATGCGGAAAGTAGAAGTGAAGCGAGAACCCCATCCTTCTATTTAACCAATCTGATTTCTTGGTACCGCTCGCTTTCGCAAGAACAAGAATGGACAGACGCTCTTAGAAGTGCTCTCCAGAATGTCTGGCCGGATTTCAAATCCTTCAAGCTGGTTGATGCCGGCATGAACACAAAAGCACTTCAGCTTAGGTTCGATGGGGTCGACACATTTTTCCATGAACTTTCAGATGGAGAGAAGTCACTCGTTGGACTTTACATGATTCACGCCGCATTGGAAACGAGCGCTGCAAGAACCGTAGTGATCGATGAACCAGACAACTATGTCGGACTACCTGAGCTTCAGCCTTGGGTCTTGGCGATGCGGGAATTGCTCGATGATCAACATCAAGCGATTTTGATTTCACACCATCCAGAGATACTTGGAAACGCTGGGGAGACCGACGGACTTTACTTGTGGCGAGAAAGCCACATCTCTCCAACTCGAATTGCACCATTAAACGTTCCCAATGGACTTAGCCCCGCAGAAGCAATTGCAAGGGGGTGGGCTCATGCCTAGCCGGACTCAAATAGTTTGTTTGCACGAAGGAAAAAAAGGGCGAAGCATCGATCCCGTTTTTATTAACGCTTTGATCAAGGCACTCAAACCGAGTTGGCTTCGTCCCGATAAAGGAAGCAATTTGATACGTCTGGTTGACTGTGGTGGTAGAAGTGAGTTGATCGAGAAAATGCCGACAGAGCTAAGAGCATGCCTGAATGCCGGAGCGGATACGACACTGATTGTGTGGGCCGATGTAGATGATGATAGGGATTGTGATCAGTTAAAAGAAAAGTTCTGGAAAACGGCTCAGGAAGCCGGCATCACGAATCAGCAGTTTTCCGAAGTCATTTTCGCTTTAGCAAAAAATCGACTTGAAAACTGGATTCAATTTCTCACCAGCGGCACTACTGATGAATCAGTCGAAGGTCCACGCATCAAGCACAATCGAGTGGCTGCAGAAGCAGCAAGGGCGCTCGCAAAACGATGCCAGACTCAACAGCAAGAGCCGCCGTTACCTTCGTCACTCGAGTGGTCTTGTCGCAATTGGAAACAACTTGCCGCCAGAATGAAGAGAGATTAGAAAACGATGACATGTGTCAGTTTCTTGACGAACGCGTCTTGGAAACTTACGACGGTTCATCCAAACTGATCTTCAAAGCTAAAAATCTACTCGTTGCCCTCGTTCAATTCATCCACCGGGACCAACTTCTGCACTTGAGGAATCCCTCTCGCATCCGATTTCAGCGGCGGTAACTGATACGTTCGTTTTTCTTCAACCACGAAGACTTCATCCATTTCAGTCTCATCCACGTCGTGTCGAAGCAGAAGATAAATCGCTCCCGCCATGCACCAAAACAAGCCGTAAATAAAAGCCGCCGCAATCGTCTTGGCCACTGAATTCCACAAACCGATGATCCCGCGACCGGACTCGAGCGACCACGACGCCTTCGCCGTCTCGCCCGTCTCGTTCACGCGATTTCCAGCCGTCACCACACCTTGAATGACTTCCATTCGATCTCCATCGAACAAGTTCGTGCCCCACGAAGTGGACCACCAAGCCAGACCAAGAATCCCGTTGGTCAAGCCCGCCATGATCATCCAGCAAAAGCCGCCGAACAATATCGCGACTAGCAGATAAAAAAAGTAATGCACCGGACGCTGAAAAACGTACGCGTAAGATCGTGTCATCGCGTCAAATGAATTCTGGCTTTCCGCCGCCACGCTCGAAACCATCAATGGCCAACCGAACATCAATCCCAACAACAACAGCGCGATCGCGGCGGAAATGACCAACACCACAATCCACATCAGGCTGACCAACAGCACACCAAAATTAAATCCCATCACTAAACCGATTACAAACGCTGGCACACACAAACCGGCTATCGCCAAGAGCGGAACGCCGACTGCCCCCGCCGCCGTCAGCCATTTATCCCAAGCGAACTCAAATGCATCGTCCATGCCCACGTGTTCGTTTCGCGCCAATCGCAGCAAGCAAACGCGAGTGATTGCCAATCCCACAAACGCCCAGACAAACAGCGACCACAGGCCACCGAACAGAAAATAGCTGAACTCCCAGCCGCCTAACGAGCCGCCCGATGTTCCACCGAACAGCATTTGAAACGGTTTCACGACTTGTTCGAAAACCAACTTGGGTCCACTAAAATTTGCCCCAAATACTTGAATCGAACTCGCACTTTCCGCCGCTGGCGAAAAAACGGAACGCCACGGGCTATTGTTCACGTCCACCATTTCCATCAGCACCGGATTGGATCGCTGGCCCTGATGGATGAACAACGTCTCGCTCAGCAACCAGCCCATCGGCGTCAGCAGCACCCCTAACAACGCAAACGTTATCACGGTCACGCTCGCCGCAATTGGCAAAGTTCGCAAAATTACCGTCCATGGGCATAAGTCTTGCCAAGAAACTTTTTGGACGACCACCGGTTGTTGGGACATGAGAATGGATTCCAGCAGGGAGAGGGTTCGAAGTGCCGGACATTATAGTCTCAAGGACTGTCAATTGAAGGTACTGACCCGTGGCATCGGTCACATCAAAAATCGTAACCGTTCACGGATTGTAGCCGGACTCGTGAGAGTTCGGAAATTCTACAAACAGATAAAACCGAAGTCTCACGACTTTGGCTACGAACCATGTCGATAAACGACATTTTTAAAAATCACCGTGAACGGTTACCAAAAATCTAACACGTGGAATAGCGCCAAAGGTTATACTGAAATGAGGTTTCCACACACTTAACTGAAGATAAACCATGTGCCAAAACTTCATTTTTCTCGTTTCACGATACGCCATCACAACCGCGACCATTTTGCTGGTTAGTGCTTTTGTGGCTTCGGTCCAAGCTCAGTCACCCCAAGCTCAGTCACCCCAAGCTCAGCAATCACAATCTCCGCCCAACAAAGTCTCGCTCACTCAGACCGATAAAACAGTGGATGTAAATATTGGCGGTGAGTTGTTCACCCAGTTTCACCACCAGCACGATATTAAACCAATTCTGTATCCGATCCTCGGGCCGGGCCAAATCTCGATGACACGAAATTGGCCGATCAAAGACGGCGTCGCCGGTGAAGCCCACGATCATCCGCATCACAAATCACTGTGGTTTTCGCACGAGATCAACGGAATTGATTTCTGGACTGAAAGAGGCGGAGTCGTGAAAGTCACCGAATTAAAGTTGGTTCCAGATCAAAATCAAATCGTAGCGAAATCCGCCTGGATTCATCACGCCAAAAAACCTAACCCCGGCAAAACCATTTTCACCGATACGACGACTTGGAAATTTGGAGCCGATGAAAACAGTCGCGCTCAAGCCTAGGGATACAATGCGGTGAGATTCCTTCAGATAGTACTCGAGTTCCCCCTCTTCCAGGCAAGACTCGTCATACTGCTGTATCCACTTCAGACCCCGCGAGGCGAGGTAGGGTGCCGGTCTAAAACCGGGCTTGCTACTTAGAAAATGAAAGTCGAGGTCGGATGTCTTGAATGTGTAGGCAGGCTGGTCAGCTATTCCCAGGCCACCGATCGCGAATACCTTCTTGCCGACTTTCCAGACGTGAGAGCCTC
>JBGSKR010000412.1:0-4013 GCA_041741135.1 Mariniblastus sp. | reverse complement strand
TCGGTCGCTCAACATGGTGATCTCGGCGGATATGTCAGTATGTGGCGTGTCAGCGGCCATTGCGGCAGCGTCGGCGTGTAAAGCAAAAAAAGAAGAATTGTCGCTGGCGGTTGGGATGTCGCTCTCGTTCACCGTGATCATGATGATCGTGATGCCAATCCTGATCAAGTTAATCGGCATGAACGAAATCGTTGGCGGTGCATGGATCGGCGGAACGATTGACTCGACCGGAGCGGTGGTTGCCGCCGGTGCGACGCTCGGAGAAAAAGCGGAGGACGTCGCGGCAACTGTGAAGATGATTCAAAACATCTTGATCGGTGTGTTGGCATTTGGTATCGCGACTTATTGGGTCACATTCGTCGAGAAGGATCCGCACGGACAGCGACCTCACGTTTCCGAAATCTGGATTCGCTTCCCCAAGTTTGTGCTCGGGTTTGTGGGTGCGTCCATTATTTTTTCATTGATTCACAGCTTCGTGTTGGGTGGCCCGGAGATGGTGGCTTCGATGATCGGCGGCAGCACGAAGTTTTTTCGCGGATGGTTTTTTTGTCTCGCTTTTGTGAGTATTGGACTTGAGACGCGGTTTCGAGATTTGGCTGCGAACCTGAAAAGCGGCAAGCCACTCGTGCTCTACGTTTGCGGACAAACGCTGAATCTTATTCTCACGTTGCTGATGGCTTGGTTGATGTTTGGTGTGCTGTTCAAGGATTCGTTTGAATGAACGGGCTTCTCAACTCACCACATTTTCGCTTGATCGCTGCGACATTTGTCATCGCAGCAATTTGGTGCATTGGGCTGCCATGGATTGCGACCATTCCAAGGGTGGAACACCGATTGGAATTTCTCGATGAGCGGGGCATCGACCCGAGTGCCATGTTTTATACGGAACTGGAGTCGATGAAGCCGATCTTGCAGCGACTGGAGAACCAAGACTTTCCAGCTACTGGCCAGGCGGCAAAGTCGGCGGAGTCGCAGGATAGCGAGCTTGAAGTGCCGTAACTGCATCGCGAAGATACTCGTTCAACAAATCGGTTTTCGCTCCAACTTTGCCCAAACACTCACGAACTTGCTGCTCGCGCTCTGCCGCGCCACCCGCGAAAGCTTGGGGAGCCATCAGATCGTAAGTGATCGCTTTTCCTGCGCTACCGGTAATCCGAAACTGTTCTGAAATTCCTTCATAGCTTTCCAGTGTTTCATAAATAGCAAGCGCTTCCGGCAACTTGCGCTGTGAAAGATAAACTTCCCCCAGTCGTGATTGAGCACGACGACGGTATAACTGCGTCTTGTTGCGATTCTCGGATGTCGATTTGTCCAACGGAAAATAGTTCAAAACCGCTTGCCAATAGTCGACTTTTTTCGGGCTGGCTGGATCGCTAATCCCATAAGTGCCCCAATAGGCGGCTGTGTATTGTTCTTCGATCGTTTCCTGTCGCGGAATTTCATCTGGGTGTACTTTGTCCAGATTCACGTCGAGCGGAAAGGGCGGCAGACTACGTTGAGCGAGAACACTTCCAGCAAATATGGCCACCAACGACATAAGACCCGTGGTCAACCAAGTTCTTGGATTCTTCCACCAAGGTCGACGAGGTCCCTGAATGAGTTGCTGGAGTTGTTGAGTCGCAGCCAGTCGCGATTGAGGAACTGTCGCCGTCGCATCGGGCAATTGAAAATCGGACAGTGACAATTTCTCTAACAGCCCGTGCCAATCTTCCTCAGCGTCAATCTCAATGTTGCGCAGCTCTTTCAACAACGCGGCAGGCGATTGGGGACGCTGATCGGGGTCTTTGCTCATCATCCGCTCGATGACCTGAACTAGTTCATCGGGGACATCGGGTCGAAAATCTTGCAGCGGAGGAGCGGAGTCCTGAACTTGTTGAACTGCAATCGCAAGGGCGTTTTCGCCTTCGAATGGAGGTTTGCCCGCGAGCATGTGATAAGCCGTGACACCGAGTGAATAAATATCACTGCGAGAATCGAGATGACTGCCAGCGACTTGCTCGGGACTCATGTACAACGGCGTGCCCATCGTGATGCCGATTTGCGTGAGCGCCTGTTGAGTCGCATTGTTGTTGATCCGAGCCAACCCAAAGTCGGTAACTTTGACCTCTCCGTTCGTTGAGATCATGATGTTTTCGGGTTTGATGTCGCGATGAATTACACCGAACTCAGACGCCTTCTGCAGAGCCAACGCGCATTGGCGCAACACACTGAGCGCCATCACCGGATCAACGGCTCCATGCCGATCAAAAAACTGCCGCAAATTGCGACCATGTACGTACTCTTGAGCGATAAAATGAAGCCCCTCGCGATTGCCGACTTCAAAAATCTGCACAATGTTGGCTTGACTAAGCGTGGCAGCAGACTGAGCCTCGCGTTCGAAGCGACGGACGTACGATTCATCGACCGCCAAATCGGGTTTCAGAATTTTCAAGGCCACATTGCGTTGCAAGGAGCGCTGGCGAGCAAGGTAAACATCAGCCATCCCGCCACGACCCAGTCGCCGCAACAACGAGTAATCTCCCAGCTCGCGACCGGTCAAGTCCGGCGGCGCGGCAGCAGTCATCGGCACAGGCGTACTCATGGATGTCACGAAGATGGGATAGGAATTGGACGTCGCGTCAAAAGTTCAATGGTGGGAGCCTGAGTTTTCTTAGGATTAGTCCTGAAATGACTTCCCGATTTGTACGTTGGACATTCCTGTCCGACGCGGGTGAATGGACGGACAAGAATGTCCATCCTACGGAAATAGTTTCGGGACTGATCCTTAGCCGTTAATTCTGTGAACAACTCTCGCTGCCCGGAACGTCACTTCAAACCAACTTTAGCACTTCATCCATCTGCGTCGAGACCTTTCTCAGACGCTCCAGATTTCCGCCATCGACTTCAGCGGCAGCCCATCCGTAAAAGCCGATTTCATGAAGCGCCGCACGAACGTCCGCCCATTCAATATCGCCTTCGCCAATCTCAGCCCAATTCTGACGCGCACGGGAGTAACCCTTCAAATCCAGTTTGACGATTCGTTTCCCCAGTTGCCGAATCCAATCGCCCATCGAACCATACTTCCAATGGTTGCCGATATCAAATTGCATGCCGATCCAGGGCGAATTAAATGCGTCAACAAACTTCACATATTTATCCGCCGTCTGTTCGTGATTGCCTTCGTGATCATAAAGGAATTTGTTCCAGACGTTTTCGATAAGGATATGAACTCCTTTCTCGGCAGCCAACGGAATCGCTTTCGAAATATTTTCAACAGCACGGTCCCAGATTTCTTCTTCGGTTCCATCGCTGCCACCGCCGGCGACCAATAGCACGGAACTACCACCGACGGCATGAGTGCCTCGAATCGCCGTCTTTAAATCTTCAAGTGCTTTTTCGCGTTTTTCCGGATTGGCATCCGTATGTCGAATGGACCAATGCGACGAGCAAACAGACCCGTCAACAACTAAGCCACTCGCTTCGCTGGCTTTCTTTACTTCTACGATGTCGTTTCCCGGCAAGTCAAGTTCGATGCCCGCAAATCCGGCTTCCTTCGCCGCCATAAACCGCTCGGTTAACGTTGGCTTCTCACCCTCCGCGCTTTTGACTTTCTCGGTCATGCGGATCTTCAGCGTTTTGTAAACTCGGCCTTTTAGAGAAACATCTTCCGCTTGCGAAGATGCAAATCTGGAATTCGCCAACAACGTGGACGTTCCAGCAACCGCTGCAACCATTGCCGCAGAGGATTTGACAAAAATGCGGCGAGTGATCGATTGCGAACGAACTGACTGAACAGAATCTGACTGTCGATGGGCTGGTTGACCAGCAAATTGAGACATGGGTACTTCCAGAAAAAAGAATCTAAATCGTCAAGCCAATTTTTAAACCTCGAATTGGCACTCAGCGCAAGCGACCAAGACAGGTGCCAAGTGAAATCGTGACAAGCTTTCGTCAACCAGTTTTTGTTGCACGAATCACCCTGAACATTCTAACTGGAATTCTGCCTTGAATAAAGAAGCTTCCAATGCAAGAAA
>JBGSKR010000411.1:0-3137 GCA_041741135.1 Mariniblastus sp. | reverse complement strand
ACAGGGTCAAGATTAGGGGGATTCATCCATTGAGAGATTGCGTTGATCGCACCGATTCGACGCTCGCTATTCATATTTCCGTTGGCAGCAAATGTGGCGAGCGCGATCGCGTTTGCTTTTTCACCGACTCGAAAATTCGCGTTGATCACGCGACGAGCAATGGCATCATCCAGAATCCCGCCGTTAAAGTGCCGAGACATCAACTCAATCTGATTGGCTAAGACGGGCATTAAATTGCTAATGGGTAAGTCATGAATTGCGCGAACGACTTCTGCGTAAACTCCCGCGTCAGTATCCCCAAGTCGTTCAGCCAAAAGTTTTGTTAGCGAATCATGGTTGCTAGATGGGACTTTACTGGAAAGACATTTCCGAAGCGCCACCACGAAGGCCAATCGCACGCTGGCCGAGGAATGCTGACCCAGTTTCGAGATCTCATCTTGCGAATTTGAGCTCGAGTCACTGAGTAAAAGTTTGATTGCCATGATCCCGCCATGACGAACGATCGGGTCACTGTCGGCATTCTCGACTAGCATTTCCGCAATCGGATTCGCACACGAACTGTCCCCGATCCTGGAAAGTGCCATCGCCGCAAAACAACGAACTCGCAAGCTCTCATCGTCAAGCAACGGTATCAAATCACCGAGATTCGCGTGGCGAGCATCCGCAGCAAATTCAGCAGCTTGAGCGCGGATTTCCGCATCCGCATCTTTCAACAACGGAGTCACGACGGTCGCAAAATCTAATGAGGCTGTCACACTGGTTGCGGCGACGCTATTTCTGGCAAGCTGTCGCAATCCCCAGATCGCATGCACGCGGGGCAAAGTTTCCGAGTTCGTAAGTGCGACCGACTTCAGGTTCTCAAATTGTTTACGGTCGACCAATTCAAACTGAGATTCTTGACGGACTCGCTGATCAACATGGCCGAGCAATGCTGCCAAGTCCTCGTTCGATTTCTTAGCAATCTCGCCGCCAAGCAACTGTTCGACTTCTTTGACTAATTTTGAATCAACGGTTTCCGGATTTGAAAATGTGTAGATGCGGCCTTTCATCTCGCCGACCCAGCCTTGCACCCAATCGGAAACGTACATCTTGCCATCGCTACCGAAGTCGAGATCGGTCGCCAAAATTTGCCAAAACGGCTCCTCCATGTCTTCCACTTTCCAGAACGCTCCGTCCGCAACTGCGCGGAACGTTCGAATGCCGCTTTTCGAAGGCGTACCACGGAAATCACAGAGAAAGAATTTGCCTTTAAATTCGTCGCCAAGTCCGGTTCCCGGATAATATTCGAGCCCCGACGGACCATCGCTCAAATTTGCCACGGGCGGAACGATGTAAGCGGGCGATTCGCTGCTGAAAGGATGCCAAATCTTTTCACGATTGAAGGGGCCACGATTTTTTTCGTACTGATAATACATTCGCCAACCTGTATCGCCGCCCTCCACGACATAAACCCAGCGGGCTTTGTCGCCGCTGTCCGAGTTGTTGTCGCCGGTGAAGAGATTTCCATAGTCGTCGAACGCAAGTTCCTGTGGATTTCGCAACCCTGTCGCAAATACTTCGAGATTGCTGCCGTCCAATTCACAGCGAAACACGGCCCCCGAAGTCGCATCGTGAATCTCGGGTGCAACGTTGTAGCCACGATCACCGATGCTGAAATACAACCGTCCGTCTGGGCCAATAATCAGCCCATGCATGTCGTGTCCATGAAACGCAGTTCGAACGCCAAACCCCGAATGCAGCGAGCGCCGAACATCCGCGACACCATCGTTGTCTGTGTCCTTCAGCAAGTACAAATCGGGAATGCAGGTGAAAAAGACATCGCCGCGGTAGGACAGCACGCCGGCACCGATGCCGCTTTCCATTCGGTTAAAGTGATCGGCAAACACGGTTGATTGATCCGCCACCCCATCGCCATCGGTATCCAGCAACATGCGAATCCGGTCATCATGGGTGGTGAAACGCTGAACAGCATTCGCGTGGTGCCGTTTCATGTAAGCGATACGATCTTGAACCGTCTGGGCGGCAAGATCATCGTTTAACCATTCTTTATGATTTCGGTTGTCCTCCACTCCCTTTTTGCCACGATAATTCTCGCAGGCAAACATGCGTCCTGCATAATCGCGGTGAATTGCCACGATATTCGCCACCATCGGTTCGGCAGCAAAAACCTCGCAGCGAAGGTTTTCCGGGAATTTGAATTGTTTAATTTGATCTTGGCCTTCGGAACTCGCTGCGACCAGCTTGGGTTCTTGCGGTTCAGGGGTCGAATCTTGAACGCTCGGTTCGTCGGCAACGGCGGAGCAATTGGCGATCACCATGGCGGTGAGCATCAGGAAGCGTGGCAAGAGCATCATCAGCTTTCGAGTAGGGCAAGATAATTGAGAACGATAGTTTAACCGAAATTTCAGCGTACTTTAACTTCCATGAAGCGAATCGCGGAAGAAGTGGAATCTCGTTCAGGCTTGCAGGTTGGCGTCAGATTCCCTGGCGCCGCATTCAGTTTCTTAAACAAAAAATACCCGTCCCGAGCCAAATAAATCCATATTTATCGCAAATGGGCTTTCCGAACGCCGTAAATTAACTAAGATTATCCACAAATCATTCTTGATGACTTAGGGCGGATTCTTTTTACAGATTCTGCGATCCAGAGTCATTGGCTGTGAACGAACCGTTCCCAGAACCTCTCTACATTTGGAACTGTGTCAGGGTCTATCCCGACGATCCGATATAGACATGCAAGTGACGATTTTTGTATAGCTGATAGTTAAGCGGGGCAATCATGGCTCGCTTTGCCGGCAACGTACCGCCGGATCAGTCCCCCTCACCCTTTACCTCGGACAATTTTAATTGTTGACGGTGCCCAGATGAACTTGAAAAAATATCGAAACATTGGAATTTCTGCTCACATCGATTCGGGTAAAACTACCCTCAGTGAACGAATTCTGTTTTACACTGGACGCATCCACAAAATCGAAGAGGTTCGCGGCGGCGGGGACGGTGCCACCATGGATCACATGGAACTCGAGAAAGAGAAAGGGATTACCATCACTTCAGCAGCAACAACTGTTGACTGGACTGGGATCGACGAAAAAGGAATCACTTATTCTGAAGGTGATGGAAAAGAAATCAAGATTAAC
>JBGSKR010000410.1:0-1766 GCA_041741135.1 Mariniblastus sp. | reverse complement strand
CTTTCATTGAATTATCACACTCACGGCAGTCGAGCCATGGAACGTATCGCTTTGAATGCCACGGCAATCATGACCGTCGTCATGCTTTCATTTCTTCTCATTTTGATTTTTGCTGGCCAGCAAATTTGCGACTTCCTCTATAACGACCCTGCCTACGTTAATGCTCCTCTAATGCTAGGTTTTCTCGGCGCTGGCATTTCCTGTCTTGCTATCTCGATGCCTTTCGACAGTGGTATGCATGCCAGACGGCAAACGAATTTGTCGTCGCTTGCAAGTGGGCTTGGTCTTTTGATAACCGTTATTTTCGTCTTTACGTTTGTCAGTGGTGGCCTCGTATGGGCAGCAGGCGGACTGCTGCTCGGCTGCCTCGCCGAAGCACTATTGCGGGCCTATTTGTTTTACAGGTATCGCACCGTTGAACCCATGGATGCTATCGCTCCCCTCGCTCTTTCCCCCATATCCAATGAGATTGATTGAATGATCAAATTTTTTATTTCCGCAAAGAAGAAGCTTGTTAAGTCTTTCCATCAACGTGGATTTTGGAAAACGGTACTGCGTTGCTTAACTCGACCAATTCGCGAGATCGCAAGTCTCATGCAAGTTGCCTCGCCGACCTTTCGACGCATTCGTCGCGAACACGCTCAATGGGACACAGACCACTGTGTTGACACCGCACCAGGCAATAGTTTCGGATGGATGGCCGATATCGTTGGCGAAAACTGGTCTCATGGTCGCGGATACCATCCAGCACCTTCGCAAAGCCTGCATGACAGACTCCAAAATCTGAACGTCGATTTTAGCGATTATGTCTTCATTGATTTCGGCTCTGGCAAAGGCCGCTCGCTATTCACAGCATCCAACTTTCCATTCAAGAAGATTATTGGCGTTGAGTTTAGCCGCTCACTTCATGAAACAGCATCGAGCAACGTCAAGACTTATACGAGCTCCGAACAAAAGTGTTTTGACATCGTCCCGGTGCTGCAGGATGCGGCGGCATTTGAAATCCCGATCGGAAAGACCGTTTTCTATTTTTACGACCCCTTCGGTGAATCCGTGATGCGTCCCGTTTTTGAGAATGTTGTCCAGGCAATCAACCAGAGTCGGGAGAAGTGCTACGTGGTCTACTTTAATCCCGTTTTTGCTGAGTACTTTGAAGACAGCGATTGTTTCCGTCGAGTGGAGCATGGCACTGAATTTGAGAGTTATTGGAGCCGAACGCGATCCGGAAAAAAAGATGCCAATGAATTCGTTTCAGAATTGAAAGACGGTGAGCGTTTTGTTGTTTACGAAACTACTTAAATTGGTCATCGCTACACATTCGCGAAATCACTCACTTCATCGATAGGGAAGGATACCCCAAAAAAACTTAGAGTTGGTCGTAATCAATCTCGAACAACCGCAGGCAACCATCTACATCACCCGTACGCAAACCAATTTTGAACCACTTGACTCGTTGCGCGGAAGTCCCGTGCGTGAAGCGTTCGGGAACGACAACCCCTTGTGATTGTTTTTGCAATGTATCATCGCCAATCTGATTGGCAGCATTCATCGCTTCCTCGATGTCGCCGTCTTCGAGAATGTTGTATTCCTTGTGAGCGTGATGAGCCCAGACTCCGGCCAGATAATCCGCCTGTAACTCCAATCGCACCGAGGCCTGATTCTTGGCTCGCTCGTTTCCGCTCCGACGCGCGAGTTCAACCTCCTCCATCAAACCGAGAGAACTCTGCACATGATGTGCGACTTCATGGGAGATCACATAGGCTTGC
>JBGSKR010000409.1:0-3310 GCA_041741135.1 Mariniblastus sp. | reverse complement strand
TTAATGAACAGCGTTTGTTCGGGATTGTAGATCGTGTCAAACATGATTGTGTTTTTGTCCATCCAGACTTGATCGAAAGGCGACTCGTCCATGTTCGGATGCATACCGACAGGCGTGCAATTGATCAGGATGTCGGCAGGCGTTTTGCCCCGCACGAGCCATTCCACGGTGTCGCAACCAAGGTCGGCGGCTAAAGCTTCTGCTTTTCGCAATTCGCGAGCGGTAATAGTGACTTTCGATTTTTGTTTCATGAGTCCAAACGCAATCGCTCGGGCGACGCCACCCGCACCAAGAATCAGCACGCGCTTGCCGGCGAGTGTTTCCGACTCATCGTCTGCTTTCGCTGTTTCGGCCATCGCGGACTGCAAACTTTCGATCGCCGCAGAGCAGTCGGTGTTGTAGCCGAACGTGTTAATGTCTTTGAACACGACGGTGTTGGCGGCTCGAATCCCGGCGACCTGATCATCGAGAACGTTGATGCACTTCAAGATTTTTTCTTTGTGCGGGATCGTGACGCTGAGACCGCGAATTCCCAGCTCAGGACAGATTTGCATGAAGTCCCGCAGGTACTCTTTCGGGACGCGAAACGGTAAATACAGCATGTTCAATTTCTTTTCGCGAATGCAGGCGTTGTGAACTCGCGGGCTGAAGCTGTGTGCGACCGGGTCGGCGATGACTCCGAGAATTTCAGTTTTTTTGTTGATGCGATCGCAGTCGTAGTCCTGCATCATTTGGCGATAGCTCATTTGTCCCGGAGCCATCGCGTTCTCGTCAGTAAAGGTGGCAAAGGTCATCGGCGAACCGGCACGCAAGCAAAGAATTCGCGACGGCATTCCCAAATCGCCCATGCAAAACGCAATCGTCGGAATCCGAGAATTTCGGCAAAGTCGCAAGGTGCGAATGTTGTCGATTGGATTGTTGGCCATCGTCGCGATCTTGATCACGTCCGGATCCATGCGAGTCATCTGATGATGAATCTCTTCGAGGTTGTCGGGCGTTTCAGTAAGGTTGTGATAGCTAACGATGCGCTGCGTATTGCCGAAACGAGGAATCGACCCGGCAATGTCCATTTCAAGATCAACATAGTCGGCGCCTTCGGCAATCGCGGTTCGTAACACTGAGCGACGTTCGGCTTCCGGTTTCATCCAGCGTCCGCCGTCTTCGGGGCGACGACAGGTCATCACGACCGGACAGGGACGATCTGCCAAGAGGCGTTTGATGTCGACGGGGCGACGAATGTAATCAAGACGAAGTTCGACAATCTCGACTCCGTGTGCCGCAATGTTTTGATGCTCGGCGATCATCATCCGATGTCGCCCACGGCCAATGCAAACGCAAATCATAAAAAAAGCAGCAAGGATCAAGGAATGGGAACGTGTGATTGAAGCCAATTGGCCCATGAAGCATCATGATAACTCAAATCGGGCACAAGTTGAGACCGGTGAGGCTGGACAAAGTTGAACTATTTCACGAATCGATCAGCCACGAATTCGTGCTTTGGGATTTAACTGCACCCCACCTTCCCACTGGTGTCAATTGGCGCCATTCGCGGGCAACTTTCTACTAATAGTGCGGCGGTTTTTCGTCTTCCGGACTACGCTCGTCCAAATCGCCTAATCCTGTTTCCAATTTGCGAACTAAACTGTCGATGTTTCGCTGATGCTCTTCAAGTCGTCGATGCTGGTCCAGCACGACTTCGTTGAGCGACTCGAAATCCTTTTGCAGATGCATCAACTGCAATTCAAGTTCCATGATGCGATTGGATGTCGAGTCAGAGGGATTCATCGTCGCCTGATTTTCTTTTATTTTTCTTCACCGGTTTGCCGCCATAATAGGAATTGCCCGGGTCAACGAGAAAACGACCACGATAGGCTTCTCGCCCAAGCAGCATGCGGAATCCCATGTCAGCTCGATCCGTCAACGTCAATTCAATCGGCCAACTCTGGCCGAGCATACGAACGATGGTGAGAATCACGGGACGTTCGTCGAGGTGACCACTGGAACTTCGGATATTGCGAAAGTCGAGCACCTTGGCTTCCGCTTCGACTACTTTGGAGATGCGTCGCTGCACAGGGTGGACCTTGAATCGCACAAATTTTTCACCGTCAAGGTCCATGATTTTGATGTCGTAAGCGTGCAGCGATGAAGATCGAGCCCCGGTATCAATTTTCGCTTTGATTCGACTGATACCGATCTCAGGTAACTTAAGCCATTCGCGCCAACCCATGATCGGCAAGTTTTTCGCTTGGTCACGTTTCATATTGGAATCCACCTTGCTGAATGGTTTGCAGCGTTACCTTCAAATCAACAGCGTCGCGCTACGTCGTGTATTGCCGTTCGGGTTCGCCGAAAGGGTTTTGGTCGCGGGGCATCCAGTGGCACATGGCGATGCCCAAGAAATATAAGATCGTCAGCGGAATCGCCAGCAGCAACATGCTGATCGGATCGGCAGGCGTGAGCAGCATGGCCAATACAAAAATGATCATTACCGCAATTCGCCATTTGGCCAGATAATCCGCCACGGCAAACAATCCGATGCGGTTCATGAATAGCATCACCAGAGGTAGCTGGAATGCCAATCCAAAACCAAGCGGCAGAAACATTACAAAGCTGAGCCAATCGTTGATTCGCATTTGCGGTGCGATGCCCATTTGCCGATTGAACGAAAACAAGAACCCGAGCACCGGTTGAAAGACAAAAAAGAATGCCAGAAAAACGCCCGCCAGAAATAAACCGATGCTGATCGGCAGAAAAATGTGTACGTACTTTTGTTCGTGAGGATACAGCCCAGCGGCCACAAACGACCAGAGCGAATAAAAGATCATCGGAAACGCGATCATCAGGCCCGTCAACACGCCAGCTTTCATCCACACCATGAAGGTTTCGGACACGCCCAGCGATTGCGGTTCAAATTCAGAACTTTCCCACAACTCGATTGGTACCAGTTCCATCCTCAGCGGCGGCATGTCAGCGGGAAACAATTGAGTCAAGAGCGCGCGATTCAGACGCCGTCCAAGGAGCGGGTCATTGCTTTCGTCGAGCTTCGCTTTCATGGAGGCGAGTGGCTTGAGTTCGGTTTGACCCGTCCAATTCGAAACGCTCGAGGGCTTCGCGTTGACTTCACTTGCGAACACTTCTTCGTTGTAAAGTGTTTCCGTTTTGGCGAGACGGTTAAAAATTTCGGCGATTGTGCGGGCGTCGTCCACATCACCATTGGACTGGGTCGCGAGAGTTTGAACCGTTTCCTGTTCGACGTTGGTCAGCAACGACCAAACCTTGGCGGCACGGTTCTCTCGAATCGTGCCAGGTT
>JBGSKR010000408.1:0-4338 GCA_041741135.1 Mariniblastus sp. | reverse complement strand
AACGGTTCGCATGGACCTCGAACAAGTTTTGAGGTTGATGCAATTGGCTTGTTTGCATGACAAAAAAATTGAACATGCGACTTGGATTTCGATCCGTCATGCAATGCTCAAGTTTCCTGAGATTCCGTTTACTCGCGAGGCGGCGCGTCGGTTTATGGCTTTGCTTTCGAACACTCGCGGACTCGCCGACTTACTGCATCGACTGCATCAGATGCAGGTGCTTAGCAAGATTATTCCCGGATTCGATCACGCGCGCGGGTTGCTGCAGTTCAACGAGTATCACATGTACACGGTGGACGAACATTCGTTGCGAGCGGTAAAAAACGCGACCGATTTTGAAAGCGATTCGTCGATCGTCGGGCGGACGTATCGATCCATTCGCGACAAGAACGTACTTCATCTGGCATTATTGCTGCATGATCTCGGCAAAGGATTTCCCGAAGATCACAGTGAGGTCGGCTGCCGGATGGCGGGAGAAATTGGCAAACGTTTTGATCTGCCGGAAGCGGTTACCGAAGACATTAAGTTTTTGGTGTTGCATCATTTGGCGATGGCTCACTTGGCTTTTCATCGAGACATTAACGACAAATCATTGGTCGCGGAGTTTGCGTCGAATGTCGGATCAGTCCACCTGTTGTCGATGTTGTATGTACTGACCTGTGCCGATATTTCGGCAGTCGGACCGGGCGTGCTCAATCCATGGAAACAAGAATTGCTGACCGATCTGTTTTTGCACGCGAAAACAATTCTGACTGGTGACAGTTCCGAGCATTCGTTGGCAGGACGCTTTCAGCACGTCTGCAATGCCATCGCGCAATACGGAACCGACGATGAAAGCCGAGAATGGTTGCGAGCAAAGGCGAGAAGTTTGCCTCACAACTATTGCACTTCGCACGATGCGGCCACCGTCGCCAAGCAATTGTTGGCACTGAAAGCAACTCCTGCGGATGATACTTTGTGCTGGGTAAGCGCGATCGAAAACTCGTCGTTGTATGAATTGTGCGTTGGGAAAATTGCTCAGCGCCGAAGTGGGATTTTCTACCGCTTGACGGGCATGCTCAGTAGCCTGGGACTTCAAATTCGTGCCGCTGACATCAAGCCGCTGGGCAATTCGCTGATGTTTTATTGGATTCAGTTTGAAGACCAGGATTATCAGCAAACACCACCCGAACGGTTGGCCGAAATCCAACGAAGAGCGAGAGATTTGGTGCTGGGTATTGATGATTCGCCACCTCGATTCCGCTCGCTTTGGAAAAAAGCGGACAGCCGTGCGTTGCGGTTGTCGCGACCGAAAATTGCCGTCAAAATTAACAATCAAACGGTCGACACCGCGACGATCATCGACGTTTTTGCTTATGACAAAACGGGTTTGTTGTACCAAATCGTGAAAAAGATTTACCGGTTGGGATTGGACGTGACTTATGCCCGCGTCTCGACTTACGCTCATCAAGTCATTGACGTATTTTACGTTACTGACGAACTGGGAAACAAAATTCGCAACAAGAATCAGATTCACATCATCCGTCGTGAAATTTTAGAAGCCGTTACCGAGTTCCTCGAACCGGCGCAAGAAGCGTTGTAGTTCCAAGCAAGAGACAGAGAATGTCTAATGTAGCGGGACTCGCCAGAGCTCCATTGTTTGCTGAGGAATTCTGTCAAATTCCACTACAAATGTTAAAGTGGGATTTGTGGCACGTTCCACTGCTTAAGCCTAACGAGGATGCCGCAAACTACGCCAACCCACATCAAATTTATTGAGAAGAATCCAATGTCACGTTTTCTGATTGCCATTGCTCTGTTGATACCGCTGGCGACTGGCTGTCAATCGGAAATTGCAAAATGGAACTTCGCCGCGGCAGTGTTGGAAGCCGAAGCTGAAGACCTCAACGCCGCGATCCCCAAAATGCGAGAGGCACTAGCTATCATCGGCGATCAGCCAACTTGGAAATTGGAATTGGCTTCGCATTTGGCTGACATTGGCGATCCGCAATCGGTGCAATTGTGCGACGAGGTGCTTGGTTCCGCGTGGGTTACCGGAGACCAAAATCGCCGAAAATCCGTCATGCACCTTAAGTCGCGTGGCCTGCAATCGATCGGCGATTTCGAAGCAGCACTGGAGAACTGCAAAAAGGGCATGGAAGATCATGTCTCGCGTTCGATCGTAGAGCTGAACGAGTTGGCTTATCATCGCGCACTCGCCGATCAAGAATTGATGTTGGCGATGAAAGACATTGACAAAGCATTTTCTGAAATGGAAAACTCGCGTTGGCAATCGGGCATTTATCTCTCGATGGCCACGAAAACGGTGATCGCGATTGGGTTGATTTCGAGAGAAATGGATACCGTACAAAAACGAAAAGCTCTCAACCTGCTAAATCATCGAATTGAAAGACTGGAAGTGGATTTCGAAACCATGCGGTCGCTGGTTTCCCAAATCCTGTTCGTCCAAATTCAAACCGAGTTTCCGCTAAACGAGTTGTCTGAAAATCAAACACGTTTGGCGCGCAATCGACAAGACACGTTTCGCGGTGAGCTTGCCTCGGCGCTCACCGTTCGTGCACTGTTGCAGCAGGACTTGGGTCACGACCAGCGTTGCAACGACGACCGCTATCGCGTGCAAGAACTCGGCTTGGAGGCGAGCGCTCTGGCAGTGCAAATGCCAGATCGCTTCCAATGTTTTGTTTGGCTGGAGATGGCGATGATGGTCCTCGACACACGGGGCTTTATTGTTGGAAAACTTCCTTGGAGCGGTACCTCGGTGGCGTTAACGGAAATTCCTCAAGACCCTAGTTTCCGTTCGGGTAGTTTCTCGGAAGCGATCACGAATCTCGATCTGGCGGTGGAGGCAGTGCAATCGCTGCGTTCTGCCATGGAGCAGTCGGTTTTCAATTCTTCGCAATTTTCTGTCGCCGCCACAAAGAACTACCTGAAGTCGCTACACCGCAATGAAGCCGTGCTTTTGTATCACCGGATGCTTGTTCAAAATAGACAGGGAAACACCGAAGCGACGGCCGTGGATGAACAGCGGATTCGCAAGCTTGGATTTACTCCGGACGATCGATTGTTTTGACGAAGTGGCCATTCCGCGGATTGGCAACCCTGGCTAACCAAAATGTGCTAAGTGCTTCGCAGCGAGTCGCCGCGTAAGAAAAAGTAACCAGCTATCACGGTCACGCAAGCCACGACGATCCAACTCGTGGTACTCATGCCATTGGTAAGTTGGCCCAATTCATGGCCCATCGTTTTCAAAAAAGAGTTCATTCAAGAAGCCCTACGCAAATTTAGAATCTTGGCCAGTCAAGAATGAGCGACCGGCAATGGCTCATTACAAGCCTAAGTTTTTTTTTCTGCCCAAGCGTTAAAAACCATGCCGATGTTGGTTGAATTTCGTCGTCATTTGTCGTTGGTTTCGATTGCAGCGATTCTTCCGAAGTTGGTAGCGCAGTGACGGAGGCACGACGCCCAATGGCACTTACTCTAGTGATCGGTCTTAAACTGTAAGCTCAAATTGATTACCAAACGGCGTAAGTCGTTGTCAGCCCAACGGGCGAAATTTCTTTGCCGGTTGTGTGAGCCCTAGTTGTAATACTCAAATCTTTTTGAGAAACAAGTTCACCGCCAGCGGCGGTAAGGTTGAATAGCCACGGGAGTGGCGGCAGCAAATAGCCCACGGCGTAAGGCGTGGGAACAGGAAAACAAAAAGCAGAAAGCCTCGGCGAGGGGCGACAGCATTGTTGCTGACGTTGTATCGCCCCTCACCGGGGCTTGCGGCGCTGAGGGGATTGATTCCCATGGCTTACGCCATGGGCTAATCGCTATCGCCCCTGCCGGGGCTTTGTTAGTGAGTAAAAAAAAGAGGGCGTGTGCCACCTGCATAATAATGAATGTTTCCTCGATAACCGCGCTTTGCTATCACATAGATCGTGGCTTTCGCCCTCGGTTGCCATTGCTCCACTTGCGGCAACCCTGTAATTTTTGCACGGTCTGAACTTCGAACGACGCTGGCACTATGCGGCATGGAAACCGGTTGCCGCCACTCGAAGATTTCGTCAAAAACTACCGATAGGATGGCCCATTGTTTTCGTTACGGCGAATTCGATCTCAAATGTATTTCGGCGTGATCATGTTGTTGATCATCGTCTCGATATTGTCGTTTGCAAGCCTGCAAGGCGTTTTGAAGTTTCGAAAGCTAACCAAGTCGATTCGCGAACGTTCCAGCGAACTGCCAGCGGCCGCCATGTTGGGCCAACAGGTCAGCGAACTTCGCTCACATTTATGGCAACTGAGCCAACCTGAGGTCGAATGCGATTTTGGCTCATCCCATCGAACGATTTCGCT
>JBGSKR010000407.1:0-3343 GCA_041741135.1 Mariniblastus sp. | reverse complement strand
GAATCAGCGGAATGGATGCAGTGGGCACTTGATCAACGAAACCGCCGCTGGGCGGGACAATCTGCCCCGGCTCATGGGCTGTTTTTAGAGCACGTCAAGTATCGCGACTGAGCTTAGCGTACTTTGGTTTGCCCACTTCTTCGACTAAAATAAATGCCAATCAAGCTTCTGCGAAATAATATCAACCAACTCTTGTGGAATTCTATTGTGTCAGTTGGAAAAGACTTTATTGGACCGTTTCAGTTGTTGCGACTGATCCGCACGGGAACCACAACCCAAGTCTGGGAGGCGCTGCGAACCGGAGAAAAAAATCGTATTGCCTTGAAAGTCTTGATGAAGAATTTCGTCAAAGACAAAGGCGAGATTGGTCAACTGAAACACGAGGCGCTGGTTGGCAGCAGCCTCAACCATCCGAACGTCATTCGCATCCTCGGATACCACGATGAGCAGGGGATTCCGCTGGTGGCGATGGAGTTGTGCAAATCAAAAAATCTTAAAATCGAAATGCGGGATCGCCCGGAAGTGATGTTGCCCGTGCTTTCGCCCATCATTCGCAATTGTGCCAAGGGACTTGAGTATCTGCACAACCAAGGCTGGATTCACTGCGATATCAAGCCCGATAATTTTCTCGCCGACGAACAAGGTGATACGAAGTTGATCGATTTCTCGATTGCCATGAAAGCGAAGAAGCCGGGTGGCATCGGTGCGTTGTTAGGCCTCGGAAAAACGAAAAACATCCGCGGCACCAAGAGCTACATGGCACCCGAACAAATTCGCCAAAAATACCCGGACATTCGCTCCGATGTGTACGGGTTTGGTTGCATGTTGTTTGAACTGATGTCTGGCAAAGCGCCTTACACTGCAAACACGCCTGACGAATTGCTGAAGAAACACTTAACCGCTTCCTTGCCAACACTTGAATCGTGCAGCGATGCGTCGATCGAATTTGCTGAGCTGGTGAAGCGGATGATTGCGAAGAAACCAGAGCGCAGGGTGCAGAACATGGGCGAGTTTTTGGCCGCCTTTGAGCAACTACAAATTTTTCGTTCCGGCAAGCGCCCCGAGGGCTATCGTAAGTAATGGTCATCAACTGTGAGACGAGTTCGTTTATTCCTATCCCAACTGAGTGAGTTTTGGAGTGGCGCGAATCCAGTTGCCCGAAGCGCCAGCAAGGCGACGTTGGGTGGGGTATGCGGCAACCTCGCTGGCGAGTCGGGCAACTGATAGATCGCTTCGCGTCTTCGATTTAAATAAAACGCATGACTCATTTCCTTCACTCACGAAAACAACCATGGACTATTTAGATTTTGAATCCCCCATCGAAGATCTCGAACGCGAGATCGCGCGGCTTACGGCGGAATCTAGCCACAGCGCTGAATCGGCAGAGAAACTTCGACAGTTGAAACAGCGTATCACCGATCTAACTCGCGAAATTTATACACGGCTGACGCCGTGGCAAACGGTACAAGTCGCTCGTCACAAAAACCGTCCTCACACGACGGATTATTTGTCGCTGGTGTTCGACGAGTTTGTCGAACTGCATGGTGACAAACTATTTGGCGACGACCGAGCGATGAGAGTTGGATTTGCCAATCTCGATCAAATGAAAGTCATGGTACTTGGCCATCAAAAAGGACGCACGTTTCAGGATCGCACCGAAAACTTTTTCGGCTGTGCTCATCCCGAAGGTTATCGCAAAGCTATGGCGAAGATGAGACTGGCGGCGAAGTATAATCTGCCGGTTGTTTGCTTCATCGATACCCCAGGTGCTTACCCAGGGATTGGAGCCGAAGAACGCGGGCAAGCCCAAGTGATCGCCGAGAACATGTTCGAGATGTCGCGACTGGAAACGCCCATCATCTGCATCGTGATTGGTGAAGGTGGAAGTGGCGGTGCGCTTGGAATCGGAGTCGGTGATCGCGTCGCCGTGTTGGAGCACGCTTATTATTCCGTCATTAGTCCCGAAGGCTGTGCGGGGATTCTGTGGAAGGGCGCGCAACATGCAGAAAAAGCCGCCACCGCGTTGAAGTTCACTTCGGGCAATCTTTTGGAGATGGGAATCGTTGACGACGTAATTAACGAACCCCTTGGCGGCGCGCATCGCGATCATCACACGATGGCGGCCCGGATCAAGATGTATTTAAAGAAGAATCTGACGGAATTGAAAAAGCAGCCAATAAGCGAGTTGCTTGACGCGCGTTATGAGCGTTTCCGAAAAATTGGCGTCTTCGTGGAGACGTAAATCTGATTGGGGCGCCGCGTTGCTCGGCGACGTGCCTTCATCAATGTTGGATTTCGCTATCGGGCTGACTGGCGATCAGGAATTTCTGCGACACGGTCATCGCTCAACTTCTAAAAATGTTTGACGCTTGTGTGATCGTTGGCTTGATCGCTTGGCCAACTTGAGCGACATGATTTGCGAACTGTCTGAACCCAAGACAATACGGGTAAAGCCAGCGAAAACAGGGCGTAAACGAACAATCCCCAACGTCCGATAATGTTTCTTATGTTCGGTTAGCCCCCTCGTTTTTGCGAGGTTTTTGCGTTTTCCGATTCGTTTGGCTTCTCTATGATGCCCTGCCTTTTTTTACAACTGGTTGTTGCTCAGCCAGCGCGGTATTTGCCCTTAGGCGATTTTGGATTCGTAATGGGCGACGATCAAAGAATAAGCATCGCGATTTCTCTGTCGCTGCTGCAGCCAGACGGTGAGTCGAGGTGTTTCCACGCTGCAAAACGAGCCAGGCTCTGGCGAGCGTAGCTACGAAAAAAGTTATGGCTGCGGTGACTCGAACAGCTTGCGGCGTGCGGCTTCGGTGGCCGCATCGAACATCTGTTTGGTGTCGACTTGGAAATTCAAATCTGGCCAAGCATTGTTGACGCTATTGTTCGTGCCACCGTTGTTCGATGTGTTCGAATTTTGCTGATAGCCGGTTTGCTGGGAGTTTGGGTTTTGGTTCGAGTCCCAATTCCAGCTGATTCCCGAATTGGTGCCGCTTGAGGCAGGGGGGTTCGAAGTGGAGTAAATTGGGTTTCCATTTGGCAAATAGATTTGGCCGCCGAAGCCGTTGTTGGCGGGGGCGGCGGTCGGCGATTGCCAGGTCCCGCGATAGCTGGGGACTTGATTTGGGTCTTGCCTCCCCTGCCCCAGCATTTGATTCGATTGATTGAATTGCGGCATCTGATTCAATGGCTGGCTGCCGTCATGCCCAATGGCTTCGTGAAAGTCATCGACGTACGGTTGGACGTATTTTCCAATTTCGGCGGGAACAATCGCGGAGACTTGTGTAATACCGCGAACGATGTATCGGCCTGATCGAGAGAGGTGAATTGCATGGTGGGCTTT
>JBGSKR010000406.1:0-2723 GCA_041741135.1 Mariniblastus sp. | reverse complement strand
TTGACTTGGCAATGGGCGCGTGTGCCACGCAGCGCGACGTGTTGATTGACTTTTGCTAAACGTGAACCCAACGCACCGACGGTCCACTGAAGATTCGCATCTCGTCCAACGATCGCTTTTTGATGAGCAAAGTGCCAGACTTTTTGACTCCAGTCTTGCAAATTCACATAGCGCAAATTGGCTCGATCGCCCACAAAGATTTCGGTGGCTCCGCAATGAAGGCCAGCTTCGCCCTCGGCATTATGCGTCTCGGCAAGTACCGTGGCTTCGGCGCCTTCTTCGAGGATGATCAGCGTATGACCGAAATCGCTTCCACCATCGGTAACGGTGCTGAACACGTGGAGAGGTTTTTCGATCATGACGTTGCGAGGAACATACAAGAAGGTTCCATGAGTCCAAGTTGCTGCGTGCAAGGCGGCAAAGCGATCGAGTGAAACTCCGACGGAATGATGCAAATATTTTTGTACGAGCTCGCCATGCTCTGCGGACAACTCCGCGAGATTGCCAAAAATCACTCCCCGAGCCGCCAGTTCCGGATCAAGCGGTGCCCCACCGACTTCAACACCATCACAGGTCTGAATGGAACCGGCCAACTCGACTTTGTCTGCCAAAACAGGATGTGACTCGGCGACGGACTGACGCGTGGACGGAATCGTGAATTTTTCCAGATGGAACAAACGAATGTCAGTTCGCATCCATTCTTCGTCTTTGTGATTAGGCCAAGGCAGCGATTGAAAATGCTGCCACGCATCGCGACGAATCTCGGTCAACCAAGTCGGCTCGTTACGCGAGGCAAGGAAAGACAAAAAACCGTCGTCGGTAAAAGCAAGTTGGGCGGATTGAGTTGCGGTGGGCATTTTTATAAGTGTTCAGAGTTCAGTATTTTGATTTCAGTATTCAGAGTTTGAGGTTTGCTCGAAGGTAACCGTTCACGATGACTTCGAAACATGTCGTTTATCGGACGTTGTTCGTAGCCGGAGTCGTGAGACTTCGGTTTTATCTGCTTGGTAAATTTCCGAACTCTCACGAGTCCGGCTACAATCCGTGAACGGTTACGTTTCGAAGATTAACCCACCGAGCCTTCCATTTGCAATTGGATCAAACGATTCATTTCGACGGCGTACTCCATCGGCAACTCTTTTACGAGCGGTTCGATGAACCCGTTGACGATCATCGTGCTGGCTTCGGTTTCAGAAAGTCCGCGACTCATCAGATAAAACAGTTGCTCTTCACCGATGCGAGAAACGGAAGCTTCGTGCCCGACCGAAACGTCTTGTTCGTTAATTTCGATGTAAGGATACGTGTCGCTGCGGGATTTGTCGTCGAGGATCAAAGCATCGCAAACAACGGAGCACTTCGAATTGACGGCCCCTTTTTCAACACGGGCCAAACCACGATACGAACTGCGACCACCGTTTTTGGAAATCGATTTGGAAATGATCGAGCCCGTTGTGTTGGGAGCACAGTGAACCAATTTCGCGCCTGCGTCCTGATGTTGCCCGGCGCTGGAAAAAGCGATCGACAGAATTTCGCCACGCGCTCCCGGTTCCATCATGTAGACCGCGGGGTACTTCATGGTCAGCTTCGAGCCGAGATTTCCGTCAACCCATTCCATCACGGCATCCTGATAAGCAAAAGCTCGTTTGGTGACGAGATTATAAATGTTGTTCGCCCAGTTCTGAATCGTCGTGTAACGACAGCGCGCGTTCTTCTTGACGATGACTTCAACCACAGCCGAGTGCAGCGACTCGCTCGTATACATCGGCGCGGTGCAACCTTCGACGTAATGGACTTGGGCGCCCTCATCGACAATGATCAGCGTGCGTTCGAACTGTCCCATGCTTTCTTCGTTAATGCGAAAATAAGCTTGCAAGGGAAACTCGATTTTCACACCCGGTGGCACGTAGATGAACGAACCGCCAGACCAAACCGCACTATTGAGAGCTGCAAATTTGTTGTCCTCGGTTGGAATAATCTTTCCGAAGTATTCTCGCAACAATTCCGGATGCTCGCGAACGGCCGTATCGGTGTCTGTGAATAGTACGCCTTGATCGGCGAGGTCTTTCTTTAGCGATCCGTAAATAACTTCTGATTCGAACTGGGCTTTGACTCCCGACAGATACTTTCGTTCAGCTTCAGGAATGCCAAGCTTCTCGAAAGTTTCTTTGATTTCCGCAGGCACATCGTCCCACGATTTTCCCTGATCGGTGGTTGGCTTCAGGTAATAAAAAATGTCCTGAAAATCGAGATCAATGTCGCCGCCCCAAGTCGGTGTCGGCTTTGAGTTAAAGACTTCGAGAGCGTGGAGACGGAATTCCCGCATCCAGTCAGGTTCGTTCTTGATATCAGAAATCATATTCACAATTTCCGCGTCAATGCCTTTACGAGCTTTGAAGATGGAAGTCGTTATCGTTTTGAAATCGTATTTGTTGATTTCGGTGTTATGAAGCTGTTCTGATTCGTTCAGTAATTCTGTTGCGGACATGATTCGTTCCAATCTTTTTTTATAGTTGCCGGTTATTCCGTGCGAATGGGAAACCGGATTGAAGTTGCATTAAACGCCTAAACCAACGTCGTTTCCTTTAAGGCAAGTGCATCATTGACTTCTGCGGCTTCTGGATATTGTTTGCGGATGCGTTCGTAGCCGTGGTCGTGCAGTTCCGCAGCTAACTCTTTGCCGCCCGTTTCGACGATGCGTCCACCCAGGATCACATGAGTGAAAT
>JBGSKR010000405.1:0-3685 GCA_041741135.1 Mariniblastus sp. | reverse complement strand
TTTTTGGAGGCTAGTTGTGGACCCTAGAGGGTTATTTTTCTTATTCATTTAAATTTCTTTCTCTATGTATATGGTTGTTATTGGGAACTGGGAACAAGTTCGAAAAAACACATGTTTTTTCGAAAAAAACATCAAATTCTTGTTCCCACAGTTCCCACCAGCAGATGTTAAAAGCCGCAAACTTCCCGGATCGCCGACCATTTCAAGGAAACCAAATTTGCTTGCTTCCCTCCGAAACGAATTTTTTTGGTTCGACGGCCCGCTGTATCACTATCTGTGTTGAGCCAGCCTTTGTCGTTCCAGGTTCGAATCACCGCTTCGGAATCGAAGCCACCCTCATCTAGCAGTTCTTTTAGCTTTGACGGAATAAAAGAAATGTCGTCGTAGGAAGCGGATTTCAAGACTGCAGCTTCGTCATCATCAACAACGCCATCAACATCATCCGACTGCTCGCTAAGGGATATAGCCGCGCGCAGCGGAACAACTAATCCAGTCCCTTCGCTGGCATCCCAGCGTCCCCAATACTCAACGCTTCGATTGTTTCCTCCCTCCCTGGACATAGAGTAGAACCGGTCTTGGTTGGCCAGTACCTTCTCGTAGATATATTGGACAGCGGCATGAGAAAGATCTGCTTGAGCGGCACCAGCCGTTATCGCTGACCAGTTATCTTCCACCACGTCGGAATAGTCGAAACTGAAACCAAAACATTCGTGAGCCAACCAAACTGCCATCGTGATTGCCGCCAGACTCGGAGCCATCCTCGCTGCGAATTGATTATCTGACTCTTTGGCAAGTTCAACGTAACGATCTTTTTCAAATTGGAACTCCTCTCGCCATTCGTCCCATTTGTCTTCGTTCGCGAGTATAAAATTGACGAATCTCAATGCGGCATGTCCGTAGCTGGATGTGACAATACTGTTGATCGCGGTGGCGGTCTCGGCGTGCTCTGGACTGAAGTCACCCAACGGACTGCCCCAGAGGTTTATCACGCGAGCATGGGCACCACCGTTGCGGCCAAAGTCGGTCAGGGGCTTTTCACCGGACGAGATCGTGTTGTTCCGGAACGTGCTCGTTTGTTGCACCCCAGTAATCGTAGCACGACCCTTCCCGCGACCCTGCCCCAACAAGTAAATTGCTTTGGACACACCTTGTTCGTCTTGTGCATGTTTTGAGTCATCCAAAAACACGGCAATGTTGTTGACGAACGAGGCATTGCGTTCCAGAAACGTTAGGGTTGTGGCCCAAGTATGAACGACCGAACCGGCATCATGCTCGTTTGGATTGCCGTAGATGCTTGCGGCCAGTCTCAACACAATTGTTTTGCCTCCCGATGTTCGTCCACACAAGTCAACAATGATATTTGGGAAGTCCAGGAAAACTCCCAGTAGCGGAGCGAGCGCCGCAAACAGTGCGAACTTGGCGGGTGGGTAGTCCTTGGCGATGTTCACCGCTTTGACCCATTCCTCCAGTGTGCCGGCGGTGTGGAAGCCCTGTGCCAATTGAGTGATGCCCGGGTCATCGGAATAAAACTCGATGCCAGCGTCCGCAGGAATGACCTGGTCGGGCAAGACGAAACAGTCTTTACCGTCAACCTTGTGATAACCCAATTGGCTTGTGACACGGCTTGCCGGAAGTACTTCGATATTAACTGTGTCAAAGTCGGCAAGGTATTGGACGAGGCCACTTGCGTTGTTGCTGTTTACTGGTAAACCATGTTCAGACAACCCGACAATTAGCCGACTTTCCGAAATGGTTTTCTTCGACACCGTCAAAGATCGTTTTTGTTTGTCACGCATCCAGCAAATCTTGACCAATTCCTTGCCGGAGGCGCAATCCAATTGTCGCTTTTCGATCCAGACAGGGGCCGAGACATCCCCATCGGGAAGTTTAATTCCGGCCATACTGACCTTGTAGCCTTGGGGTACGATCAGATTGGTGGGGACATCAATCTCATTGAGTTCGTCTGCCAAAAAACACAAATTTTGGTTGGCCTCTCTTTCCAACGATTTCTTGAAGGCCATGGCATCTTTCACCAAACTTGATTTGGTTGCACCCGGGAGCCCGCGTTTTTCAAAACATGTTTTGAGCCGCTGGCAACAGGGCTCGATCGAGTCCGGATGCATTACAACTGCTGCAATCAGAAGTCTCTTCTTCGCTGAATCATATTCCCCCAGCGAAATCTCGGTCCGTGACTCCAACATTGCGTCGAACGCCGACTGCCCTTCGAAACTTGTAATGCTGACCCGATCAACAAGCTCACCGATCAAAACCATCACACTCATAAAAATGTCGCTTAGCCACGTCCACCATCCTTCGATGTCGATTTCAATCGAATCATCAGTGTCCTCGATTTCCGAAAATAGCTCCTCCAGCTGATCGTTGGTTTCGATATTGTGAACTTTATCAGCCACCCTGATGGTCACAACTCGTGTGACATTTTCCGTATCCGGTACAAGTTCGTTCTTGTTTTTATCTCCAGCCATTACTAAAATCTCCTTATGAATGAATGGGCCGCCGCCTCCCAACAAGAATTTGGCGACCCAGGAAAACTTGGTGGCTGTCGAACCATTTCGGCAGTCACCTCTACAACACAACTTTTTTGCACTTCCTCCTTTCGTTCATCTGCGTGACTGAGTACTTACGAATATCGCAGCGATGTTTCTGAGGTACCTCCTAACTGTTAACTGATTCGGTTGTCATTTGAAGTTAGCGGTTGCTGATGTTTGGTTGGCTCCTTGGGGCCAAGCAGGGCGTTCATTTTTTGACTGCCACTCGCCCGAATGTCGCCTCTGGCATTTCGATTTCCATTTCTTAAAGCGGGTTGGGATGTCTTTGATCGCCGGCATTGAACCGGCGAATCACACCAGTCAGCCGTTGAAGCCGATAACATGTTTTGGATAGTCATATCTGGCTCTCGATCATGCGATACAACGCAACATCCCACTGTTCGCCGGTCTTCTTCATTTCCGCCTGCACATTGCAGCGCAACTCCGCGGGGATTTTGGCGTCGGCGGATGCTTTCATCGCTTGGTCGATAATTCTTTTCAGTTGCTCGTTAATCGTGGCGAGGGTGATCGCTCGCCGGTACGCCGGTTCCAACGCGGCATCATCTGGCAGCAATCGTTGAGGTAAATGCTTGGTGAGCTTTTCCTCCAACCATTGAATGAACTGCGGCGCTGTGAATGCGTTCAATTCAACCCGGCGACCTGATCTCAGATAATCAAATTCCGCGTCCGTGGCTCCTTCTGGGCACGACCATCGAGGGTCGAATTTGCAGTGCTCAGACGCCAGGTTAAATTTGTTCACGTCGTCAAGTCTCAATCCGAAATCGGTGACATTGATTTCGTTTTCGAAGTTGTACGCGACTCGGTCTGCCATGGATGCCGCGTCTGATACTTGGGTGAGACTTGACGCAATTTCAAAGCCGTATTTGTCGAAGTCGTGAACCACGAACAGCGGAACGCCACCATCGACACGGCAAATCTCATCAACTAATTTTCGCGCTGCAACTACGCTCTGACCTTTGCAACTCAGAATCGCCAAGTCAAAACGCTCGGCAATTTTTGCTTCGGCAAACAGCGGCCCAAATCCCTCTTTTTCAATGTAGAGAACGGCGCCATAGCGGACGCCCGATTCAGACGACGGATACTGCACTGGGATCGATATGGATTCAATCGATTCGACT
>JBGSKR010000404.1:0-2314 GCA_041741135.1 Mariniblastus sp. | reverse complement strand
AACTAATGCGGCAATGCTTGGCGTGACGCCCACCGGCAAGCTAAATGCAAGTGACACAAGAAAAAATCGAAGAGCTAGCATGAGAGTGCTGGAGAGGTTTGGAAAAAGGGGAAAATTAAGGTTCTCGATCACGGCGCTTTGCATTCTAATCAAAATTCATTTCAGCAAACAGTAATCCAGTCCAGGGAGGGATACGGATGAACGGAACGATTCTACGAACGCGCCGCTGCGCGGTGCACACTTTTTTCGTGATGGTGTTGCTAACTGCACTGCCACTATCGGCGTTTGGCTGGCAAGGCTTCCCGCAACCTCTCGGCACGGATCAGTCGAGTAAGACTCATCTGTATTTCTTCACCAATCCGGGTTGTGCTCCGTGCCGACAAGTCGAACCGGGAATCGAGGCACTCGCCGCTGAAGGCTATCCCGTCACGACGATCATGCTGAACGCTCAACCCGAGTGGGGCACTCGATTTTCGGTCGATCGGACGCCAACGGTGATTCTCGTTGCTGACGGCAAGATCGCTGGTCGTCATGCCGGATTGATCGATGGAGTCACACTCAAAAAATGGTTTGCAGCCGTGGGTGTAACGGCGGGCAGCAAATTCGCCGGCCAACCCGGAGGAACGAAAGTTTCACTGCCTGCAGTTTCAACGCCGAACAGCCGACTTGCTGAACTTCAAGCACCGGTCGCCATTGGGAAATCGAATGCGGAATTTCGCTCGGCGACCCTTCATCAAGGAACGACGAAACCTGCAGACGAAATCGAAGCTCTCGCATTGGCTGCGACCGTCCGATTGAGAGTCGAAGATCCAACCGGCATTTCTCACGCAACTGGAACCGTGATTCACTATCACAACGGCGAGTGTTTAGTGATGACTTGCGGTCACGTTTTTCGTGACGCGGCGGGCAAGGGAAAAATTGTTGCAGAGTTTGGTTTTGCCGATGGACAAGTTCAATCCGCGCCAGGGCAATTGATTGACTATGATGCCGGGCCTCGCGATATCGCGTTGGTCGCCATAAAAACAACCGCGAACATCGAACCAGTCAAGATTGCTGAGAAGAGTTCCCTCGTTGATAAAGGACTGCCCGTGTTTAGCATTGGGTGCGATCTAGGCGCTCCACCCACGATTCGTCATTCGCAAATTGCAACTCGGGCAGCCTACGACGGCGCAATCAAATACGATATTGTTGGCAGACCAGTCAGCGGTCGGAGCGGCGGCGGTTTGTTCAACAGCGATGGCGAATTAATTGGCGTGTGCAACGCAGCGGCCGTCGATACGGATGAAGGAATTTATACCGCTCTCGAGACGGTGCATTGGCAACTCGCCAACGTTAATCTTCAACACTTGTTTGAAGACGCTTCGATCAATCGATCAATCGCGGCTAACTCACCAATTGGATCAGACACGGAGGGAGGAACTGCCAACCGCGATCGGTTTGCTGAGATGCCAGTAGATGCTGCGATGACAACCGAAACTTCAACCCCGGGCTTGAACAGCAGTGACGTTTTGGAGAGAAACCGCATTCCTCAACAGGCTTTGGCCCCCATCAATCGACCAGAAAACTTTCGCTCAGAGAATGCCAACGCACCAACTCCGGTAGCGTGGTCTCGTCCTGACGAAGCTTCATCATTACCAACGCCCGACGATAACAATGAGATGGAAGTCATTATCATCGTTCGCTCGAAGACCAATCCGAGTCATGCGGAAGCGATCACGGTTAGCCACCCTAGTCCTCAATTGTTGAACTATTTGGGTAACATGCAAACCACAGGAATTCAGTCTCGCGAAATCGATGTGGCGAACTTGCGCACGGACTCGTGGAAGTAAGTGGACCGTGAAATAACTTTGTCGGTGGCGTTTGTACAGGGCCACCTACTTTGAAATAAGCTTCAAGCATCAGTCTATAAAAATTCAGACGGCGTCAACCGTTGTCAGCCCGGCGGGCGAAATATCTTTGCCGGTGGTGTCAGCCACCGTTGTTTTACGTAATTGACAGCATTCGCAGCGCATGGTGGGTTGATGTTTTTGGCGCCGGATACAGCACTATAAAATGCAACCACAGAAATTTTTCCCCCCTCGCCCCGAAAATTCGGACGACAGGTTGTCCATGATGATCAAGCCCAATCCGAATTTTTGGGGAGCAGGGGGTCGGGGGGTGAGGGGAATTCAGTGACGCAGTGCAAGGGAGTGAATCAAAATTCTCGCGACTCCATTTACAAACGCCGGAAGAGTCTGAATGACCAACGGTGAAGTCGTTTCCGAATTGTCGAATCGTGAACAAGAAGTTTTTTTCATAGAATAACGCCGGAGTA
>JBGSKR010000403.1:0-4243 GCA_041741135.1 Mariniblastus sp. | reverse complement strand
ACGGTCTCTAAAGTGACCGTGGCGTTTTCGAGGCGATGTTCGAGTGAGGGAGGATTGGCGTCGAGATTACCAACCAAAACGGCATCGGTGGCATTCCAAACTTGAATTTCGCCAGCCCAGTCTCCAGCGATCACGCGACTCGTTTCATGGCAGTAGGCAACGGCCACCGCGACGTCCGTGAGTCCAGAAAATTGTTTAATCAAAGCACCATCCTGCTTCCAAGTTTTTGCAGTTTTGTCACGTCCAGCCGAAACCAAATTTCCATCTCGAAGAAACTGAAGCGATGTTGTGCCGCCAGCATGCGCCGGCCAGTTCTTTAAAGAAGTGCCTTTTTGGGTTTCCCAAATACGAATCGAACCATCCTCGCTGCTGGAGGCAAGAACTTTTCCATCGACTCGCCAACTGACGGCTGAAATCGCTGCCGAGTGGCCGCTCAAAGCGAACAGTTCGTTGCCGGTAGCCGTTTCCCAAACGTGTAAACCACCGTTGCGGTCACCACTGGCAAGCATTGTTCCATCGGGACTGAACTCGATTGCGGTGACCCAATCGGTGTGCTTGTTCAGCTCCAGCAATTTTGCGTCATCGCTGATGCGGTACACCTTGACCAGTTTTTGCGGCCCACCATAGGCGACCAGTTCGTGACTGGCACTAACGTCGGCAGCGAGCACCGTGTCGAGTTCATCGCCAACAGTGGTCAAGCGCTGTCCTGTTTTCACATCCCATAAAATCGTTTTACCGGACTGACCTTCTTTACCACCACCGGCCAACAACAGACTGCCATTGCGTGAGAAACGCAACGCGTGAGCATTGCCTTCTTCCATCGGCAATACGCCCAACAGTTCCCGGGTTTGGGTGTTGTGCAGCAAAATCTGCTTCGGCGTGGCGAGAGCGACAATCGGCGCCCATGGACTAGTGGCGATTGCGGTTGTGGCAGGACGAACCGTTTCGATGACGGGTTGCAAAGACATTCGCAATGGTACAGAAACGAGTTCGGGGCGCTTGGTGGCGTCGGCGTCGAGCGACAGATCCATTTTGGGTTTTGCTTTTTGAGGTTTGCTGCCCGCGTTTTGCAAGGCTCCAAGATTGATCCAATCAGCAATGAGTTTAATTTCCACATCGGGAATTTTCCCGTTGGGCGGCATCTCGGGCGAATCTTCATGGGTGATTAGCCCGTAAAGATAGCTGTCGGCAGCGGAACCCGCAGAAATGACTTCGCCACTGCCGCCACCAATCATCAGGTTCGTGTAATTGGTGACGTCGAAGTCTCCCTCTTTCTTGTTGCCTCCATGACAGGACGAGCAGCGTTGTAAGAAGATTTGTTTGACTTGATCGTCGTAGGTGATCTTGGCCGCAGCGGGTTCTTGTGCGAACGAATTTGAGGAAGCGATGCAAGAAAATACCATGCAAGTTAGCAGCAGCAACAAAGCCAGTTTTGCGAATCGTTGCAGGTGCGATGCGAAGTTTTTTGAGTTGTTCGTCAGGTTTGAAGACATGGATTATATTGAGATGAATTAAGTTCGTACAAATTAAGATCGCGGATTTTCAGGCGGCGGGCGAGACGCCAGCGCTCCCCCTGTCTGGTTGGAGTTCGGGTTGCTTATTGAGTTTGGGTTAGAAGATGGTTGGGTTAGAAAATGTTGAAGGTCAGTCTGGTATCTTTTAACCCAATTGTCTTTTAACCCAATTTCGAAACAAGAAACGTGAATTGGCTTAAAGGCGCTTGGCACTCTCTCAACTAACGAGGAATTTACAGCGGCACGAACTAATTGGCATCGGGTGGGACGCCCGCGATCCTAATGATTGAACACGAACTCGCCGGAATTCAGAATCGACCAGAAAACGTCTTCTAACGCTTGTTGACGATTGCTGTTCGCGGCGATCTCAGCCATGAGTTGCTGACGCTCACTTTCGGTCGGCTTTCTTGCCAAACATCGATAGTATAACTCATCAAGAATTTCGTCATTCGTTTTATTCTCTTTGATACACGTGTCGATCAATTTTCCCTCGATAATCTTTTTCTGAACGGTATCACCGTTGATCAAGTGCAGGGCTTGCGAAAGGTTCGGATCCATCTTGACTTCGCATGAGCAAACCGTCTCGCGCCTGGCGCGACCGAAGGTAGTTAGGAAGTAATTTGAGGTATTGCCGTCGGCGATTTGGACGGCGCGTGCTCCGGTCGGCAGTCCGGCGAATTTATTCTTTGTTTGGGTAATTTGTGTGATCACGTCCAACAGAACTTCCGCTCGAATTCGCCGAAGTGTCGCGTGCGAAAAATTGGTTAAATCGGTTTCGTTGGATGGGTTAGTTGTGGTGCTCAATTGATAAGTTCGCGAGTTGCAAATGTCGCTCACAATTTTCTTAAAATCGTAATTGTAGGATTTGAACTTATCACCGAGGTCAGCCAGTAGGTCGGGGTTGACGGCAGGATTGCTGACGCGAACATCGTCAACTTCATCAACGATGCCTCGCCCGAAAAAGTGTGACCAGACGATGTTTGCCATGTTGGGAGCAAAGTAAGGATTCTCCGGCGAGGCAATCCATTCGGCGACAACTTCCCGGCGATCGCGGCCTTTGGTTTCTGGTTCAATGCCGCCAAGAAATTTTGGTTTCACGGGTTGTTTGGTAACAGGGTGCAACGTTTCACCGTTACTTCGATTGAAGACAATCATTTCGCGCGGGTCGGAACCTCTTTTACGAGCGACTTGAGCGAAGAAGGCGGAAAAGCCGTAATAGTCATCCATCGTCCAGCGATCAAACGGATGATTGTGACATTGAGCACACTGCATTCTCATGCCTAGAAAAACCTGAGCAACATTTTCTGCGACCTTGAGATTATCCATTTCGGTTTGATAGAAATTGGTCTCCGGTACTGTGAACGTACCGCCCTGCGAACTGAGTAACTCTTGAACCATCACGTTGACAGGGACTTCATTGGCAATCCGTTCTTTCAGCCAATCGTAGTACAGCAACGTTGCTTTGTAGCTGACCAATGGAGTTGACCGGATTTGCAATAGTTCTGACCACTTCATCACCCATAGCTCGACAAACTCTTTGCGATCAAGCAATTCGTCAATCAAGACCGAACGTTTCTGGGGACTCGTATCGGCAATGAATTTTTGAATCGTTTCAGCGTCGGGTACAATGCCGCAAATGTCGATACTGACACGGCGGATAAACTCCGCGTCCGTACACAACTCGGAGGGAAGGATGCGAAGCTTTTTCAGTTTTTGATTGATGTGCGTATCGATGTAATTGTTTTCGGGAATGTCCTGCCAATTGAAATCGAGGTCGCGCGGCAGCACGATAAAATCAGAACCGACCGTGTGCGTGTCGAAGCGGCACATCACAAACGCTTCGCCTCGATTCTTCGCGGTGACGACTCCTTCTTGAGAAACGGTCGCGGAGTTGTCATTGTTAGTCGAGAAATAGGCCAGCGAAGTGACGTCACGATTCGTGCCGTCAGAATAGTTCGCTCGCACCGACATTTGTTGATTCGCGCCCTCGCCGTTAAGGACGGCTGACGCGGGATAAAGCTCAATGCTAGCCACCGTCGGCACGGGGCCTTCATCAAACGCCGCACCAGCTTCCAGCCACGACAGCAGCGTTGCATGGTATTCCGATCCGGGTTGGAACAACGTACCGCCACTATGCGGAACCGCGCCGACCGACTTGTCGATCAGCAAACAATCTTCGGGTGTGGCGAGATTCACCCGACGACCGGGCATTTCACGAGTCAAGCGATGATAGTCGCCTTGAGGATCGAAGCCATATAGCGAGAGCCGAAAACCGTCTTTGCCGCGCGCGGCTCCGTGGCAACTACCGGCATTGCATCCGGATTTCGAGAAGACCGGCATCACGTCGTTTTTGAAACTGAGCGGTGGCGTGGTTGCAGCGGCGGAAATCTTTACAGGGATTTCGACTGAGAGACCGTCAAGCGAAACGGTGATCGACGTTTCACCATCCGCGATGGGAGTGAACTGGCGACCTGTATTTTTTAGAAGTGCCGGATTCGCAATGGCAATGGTCACTTTGTCGGAGACGTCTTCCGTGATTCCGGTCGAGAGAATCCGTTGAGCGACGATGGTTTGCGAATCGCGAGCGGTGGTCAACTCGATCGTCGATGGCTGCACGACCAAACGCGTTGATTCGTCTGTCTGTTTTGCCGGATCGTTTGCGTGGGCGCATGGCAAAAGCAGGCCAGTCGTTAGAAACAATACGACGGTGACTTTTGGTATCAAGTTGG
>JBGSKR010000402.1:0-4120 GCA_041741135.1 Mariniblastus sp. | reverse complement strand
GCCGCCCGCAATGATCCCTGCGGTTCATACATGCCGGGTAGATGAGCCGTGAGTTCGCCTTCGCGGCTGACGAGAGTGTTGAAGTTGATCTGCCGACCACTGCTCGTGGCGGCATCTCGGCCAAGCAAAATAATCCGGCCCGGTTCAACTCGGCAGAGATACTCGTTGTGAGCGAACTTGGTCGCGTCTAGGCTTTGCTCGCGAGTTGCGGTTTGATCGCCGATATGGATTAGCACGCCTGCCTGAGGAGGCGGTTCAGATTCCAGCTCGATTGGCAAGGTCGCACCTGTCATTTGCTCGATCGCATACTGAAGTTCGATCGCCGCCAATCGAGCAGCAGGCGTCGGCGGATCGGCAAGCACAATTGCGGCGACACCTTGCCCGTCAGCGACCAAGACAACGGATTGGTTTTCGTCCGCCCTTGCCCAACCGGCGTGGACAAGTTCGAAGAGAAAAAAAACAGTCGCAAGAAAGAATTGCCACCGTCGAGGGCCAAAATTCAATCGTTCCGTTCGATGATGTCGCATGATGATGTTTTCAAAAGTATTATTAGCCTAACCAATGATTTCCGGAATTAGCCGCCCTTCAACATTGGTCAAGCGTCGCTGAATGCCGTTGTGCTCAAAGCGCAATTTTTTGTAGTCCAGCCCGAGCAAATGCAGAATCGTCGCATTGAAATGATAAAGCGGATGAACGTTCTCGATCGCCTTTTGGCCTAATTCATCGGTCACTCCGTGGCTGACACCGGGTTTCACACCCGCCCCCGTCATCCAACAAGTGAATCCGTCGGGATTGTGATCGCGGCCCAACGAGCCTTTTTGAAAAAACGGCATTCGACCAAACTCAGTGCACCAAACGACCAGCGTTTCCTCCAATAACCCACGCTGCTTCAGGTCACGAATCAGCGCTGCCGCCGGTTGATCGAGAATCTCGGCGTGAACGTCATACTGCTCCTGCAGAGCATTGTGCCCGTCCCAATTCAATTTTCCACCGCTGGCGTAGGCTCCATTAAAAAGCTGCACGAAACGCACGCCGTTCTCAATCAGTCGTCGAGCGAGAATGCAATTTTTCGCAAAAGCCGCCTTGTCAGGATTCTTTGTGTCGTCGGCCCCATACATCTTCAACACGTGCTCCGGCTCCGTGCTAAAGTCCGCAATCGCTGGCACACTCAGTTGCATCCGCGCGGCAAGCTCATAACTCGAAATCCTCGCGGCCAGCTTGCTATCGCCTGGGTTGGATTCCAGATGACGTTGGTTGAGTTGTTGCAGCAGCCTCCGCGCAGCGCGATCCGCATCGCCCGAAACTCCAGGAGCCATGAGATGCCGAATCGGATTTTTCGAACTCATCGTCGTTCCCTGAAAGGCCGCCGGCAGAAAGCCAGCGCCCCAATTGTTCGATCCATTTTGCGGAACACCGCGCGGATCGGGGATCGAAACATACGCTGGCAGATTCTGATTTTCGCTACCGAGGGCGTAGGTTACCCACGAACCCAGACTGGGGAATCCATCGAGCACAAAACCCGTTGACAAGAAATTTTCAGCGGGGCCATGCGTATTCGACTTACTGGTCAGCGAATGCACAAAAGCAATGTCGTCGGTTAGCTCTGCCAAATGCGGGATCATGTCACTCACCCACTTGCCCGTCTCTCCACGCTGACGAAATTCGTATTGCGGACGCGCGAGATTGCCGGCGGGGCCTTGAAAAGTAACCGCTGGGCCGCCGGGAAGCGGTTTGCCATCCCACTTGATCAATTCCGGTTTGTAATCCCAAGTCTCCAACTGACTGACCGCTCCCGCACAAAAAATCACCACCACATTTTTTGCTTTCGCTGGAAAATGGGCGGGTCTCGCTGCATAAGGGTGCGCAGGATCGATGATCGGATCGAAGCCCGTATCAGAATTCGTACTCGTGAGCGAACCTGATGACGCCAACAAGTTGTCCGAGCCAAGTAAACTTGCGAGCGCAATGGAAGCGAGCGAAGTCGCGTTGTCACCAAGGAAGCTGCGACGATCAAGCAGTCTTCGCCCGATATTTGAAATGGATGCTGGATTCATGGGATAAACAAAAATTCATTGCTGTTAAATAGTACTCGACAAAGCAACGCGATTCCGTGCTCTTGAATGATCGGCTTGATCGCATCCCGCTCAGCGGCTGTCGCGGCACGATTCAGCGTCCATTGATAGGCATATTGAATCTGGTCATCCACATTGTTGCCGCCTTCCTTTTCGATTCGATTCGAAAACGCTTGCGAGACTTCCAGGGTAAATTGACTATTGAACAGATTGAGTGCCTGGATTGGCGTCGTCGATCGAATTCGCACTGCCGCGCCTTGCCCGCCATCAGGACAATCAAATGCACCGAAAACGGCCTCCGTTTCGCGACGGACTTTGTGAGCGTAGATCATCCGGCGTTGGTTTTCCGTAGTTAGCTCCTCCACAGGCTGGAAACCCTCCAAGCCGCCACGCAGATTGAACGAGTCGTAACCTCGTCCGTACATCTTCAGATCCAACAAACCGCTGACCGCCAACATCGAATCGCGAATCGCCTCCGCCTCTACACGCCGCGACGGATATCGCCAGAGCCATTGGACATCCGCGTCAATTTTGGCTGCGGCTTCATCGAGCTTGCTACTCTGCCGATAGGTTTTGCTGAGGACGATCAAGCGGTGCATGTGTTTGATCGACCAACCGGATCGAATTAACTCATTCGCTAACCAATCCAGCAACTCCGGATGAGTCGGTTCGATACCGTTGTTGCCGAAATCGCTCGGCGTTGGCACGAGTCCGGTTCCGAAGTGACCTTGCCAGATTCGATTGACCATCACGCGAGCCGTGAGAGGATTCGCTGGATCGGCGATCCAATTGGCGAGGGCAAGACGCCGCTCTTGCTCGGGTGTTTCCTCACTCAAAGTCAAATCACCGAGCGCTTCGATGATCGCAGGCGCGACTTTCTCTTGGGGTTGTTCGGGGTCGCCTCGCAACAGCAAGTGAATTTCGTCGGGAGTTCGGAATTTTCCGGCAAAGACAACCTGTTCGACTTCGATCTGTTGAAGTTCCTGTTTGAGTTTTTCTTTCGTTGCCATTAGCTTGCTCGCCTCGGTGGCTTCGGCTGCCGTCAACCCCGTCGTCGAGATATCTGGCTCCGAATCCGTTTCAGCAACGGCTTGGCTTCGATCGCTGGAGTCGGCGACCAACTTCCAATCTTCACCAGCAGCAATTTCAATTCGGTAGTTGGCGGGACTGCGATCCGAAAACTTTTTCTCTCGATCCCGCCCCCACACGATCCGCTCGATTTCGACCTCACGTGGAAACTGCAGTTCGACCCAACCTTCGTTCGCAGTGTTCGACATCCAGCTACGCGAGTTGCCGTATTGGCCATCGTTGACAAATGCGGGATCATGTCGATCCGCGACGATCGTATCGCCGGAGGTTGTGACTTTCGTGCCGTAACTCGCCAGTGCCACATTTTCGCCGGCGAGATCAAAGACTTCCAATTCATCGAGGCATGGCTCTAAACCATCGGTGGAAAGAATCGAGAAACGCAAACGAGTCGTTTTTGCGGGTTCAATTCTGTCAGTATTCACCGCCGCCGCGAGAGCAGGCCGCAGTGCAATCGCTGCTGGCTGGTCAGCCTGTTCATCAAGCGTCTTGGTAGGTCGAGCCAACGGTGCAAACCGCGTTAAGCGACTTTCGATTTTCGCGAGCGACTTGCGCAATGACGCGGCTTCCCGAACCAGCTTGCCGTCGCCCGGCGTTTGAATTTTTCGATCTTCGTATTCAACACCAGCGACAAACGCCTGCATCGCATAGTAATCTTTAGCCGTTATCGGATCGAACTTGTGATCGTGACAGCGAGCACAACCGACACTGAGCCCGAGGAATGTCTGCCCAATGTTGTTAACGACTTCATCGATCGAATCCTGTCGCGCCAGCCGCATCGATGGAGCGTCTTGACCAATCTGCGCGGGCAGTAACACCGATGCGGTTACCAGAAAACCGGTTGCCGCATCTTCACCTAACGCATCTCCAACAATTTGCTCACGAATAAATTGATCGTAAGGCTTGTCGTCGTTGAAGGAACGAATCACGTAGTCGCGATAGGGCCAAGCGTTAGGGCGTTC
>JBGSKR010000401.1:0-4878 GCA_041741135.1 Mariniblastus sp. | reverse complement strand
GCACGGAGCAATCGATGTTAGACAACACGTTGAGTGTCTGGACTAACGAATTGGGACATGGCAATTCGCATACGCTGAACAATTTACCGATCGTGATGATCGGTGGCGGCTTCGGATTTGAAATGGGTCGCTACACGGCTGTCGACAATGTTTCTACTTCCCGCCTGTGGCTGGCGATCTCGCATGCGATGGGACACAAAATCGACGCCTTTGGTTTGCCCAAACTTTGCAAAGACGGCCCGGTGATTCTTTGAGGTGATCGACGACTTTTCACATGAAGGCTGTAGAGTGTGTGAAGCTGTCGAGGTTTGACCAAGGAGTCTTTTCTGCATTCCAAACAAGGATTGCGAGTAACCGTTCACGGATTGTAGCCGGACTCGTGAGAGTTCGGAAATTCACCAAACAGACAAAACCGAAGTCTCACGACTTCGGCTACGAAACATATCGATAAACGACACTTTTCAATATCACCGTGAACGGTTGCGAGAAGTTTTGGATTCGTCAATTCAACACGACAGCGGAACACACCAATCGCGCTACAGCTTCTTGATATTCACCGGAACGCACAGAAGGCTCTTTTTATCCGCGACGCGACCACAAGTCTGGCAAACGTATTTCGGCTTTTTGACGTGAGCGACGTAAGACTTCATGTCATGCTTGAGTAACTTTTTGATTTTGCACAGCGTTTTTGACATGAGTTAATTTCCAGTGCGCGTTTAGCCTTGTTGGATCGCAGCCACAACAGCATCCGCCATCTGTGCGGTCGTGGCGATCGGTTCCCCTGCCCTGGCGATATCACCCGTTCTCAATCCAGCGGCAAGTGCCGAGCGGACCGCCTGCTCAACAATACGTCCCAAATCAGGCAGGTCAAGCGAATTTTGCAGCATCATGGCCACCGACAAAATCGCCGCCAGAGGATTAGCTTTATTTTGACCCGCGATATCCGGAGCCGAACCATGCACGGGCTCGTACATGCCTTTGCCATTTTCATCCAGCGACGCTGAAGGCAGCATCCCAATCGAGCCGGTCAACATCGACGCCGCGTCGGACAATATATCGCCAAAAAGATTGCTGGTGACGATCACATCGAATTGCTTGGGTGCCCGCACCAACTGCATCGCCGCATTGTCCACGTACATGTGGGACAATTCCACGTCGGGATATTGCTGCCCGATGTCGGTGACAATTTCACGCCACAATTCGGAGACTTCGAGAACGTTGGCTTTATCGACCGAGCACAATCGTCGATTGCGACCTCGGGCCACGGTGAACGCCGAATGAGCAATGCGTTCGATCTCTGATTCGGTGTAGACCATCGTGTTGAAGCCACGACGCTGACCGGAATCATCCGTGTCAATCCCGCGCGGAGCGCCGAAATAAATCCCACCTGTCAGCTCGCGGACAATCATGATGTCGAGTCCCGAGACGACCTCTGGCTTCAGCGTCGACGCTGAGGCGAGTTCAGGAAACAACATTGCCGGTCGGAGATTGGAAAATAGCCCCAAGGCGCTACGAATGCCCAGCAACGCTTTTTCAGGACGTAGCGAACGATCCAGTTTCTCCCACTTCGGTCCGCCGACCGCACCTAGTAAAATCGCGTCGGCGCGGCGAGCCAACTCAAGCGTCACCGCGGGAAGCGGATGTCCGTGTTTATCAAAGGCAGTTCCACCGATGTCAGAATATTCACATTGCAAATTTGCCGAATGGAATTCGTTGAGGCTTTCGATCACGGCAACCGCAGCAGCGGTGACTTCGTGGCCAATCCCGTCACCGGGAAGAACAGCAATCAGTTTTTGAGCGGACATGGGAAACGATTCGAGAATGGTTTTTAAATTATTAGCGAGGCGTGCTTAATAGAGCGGTAGATTTGCAACTACACCTCGTAGTGGAATTCGCCAGAATTCCTTCACGGCAAAAAAAAGAACTCTGGCGAGTCCCAGTACAGTAAGTCAAATTGGAACCGTTCAAGACTTCCAAGTTGTGAGCAAGTCGTAGGGTTCGTGAAGCTGAATTGGGTTGGTTGATGACTCTTTTTCTTTTTACTAATTTCTATAACTTTTTCTCCGCGATCCTCCGCTTCTCCGTTTTCAAAACTTCCCAAGATGAGTGTTGCAAAAACCGTAAACGTTTACGTTAAGTTTTGCCGCTCGGCCTAACGTCCGAGGAAAAACTTCATCAAATCCCAACCCTGCGGATAAGCGAGCGAACTTTCCGCCGCATTGAATTCGTGGTAGTGTTCGAATGAGTCAGCTTCGATTCCACTCCCACAAATCACGAACGGTACATCGCCGTGAGTATGCGTTTTCGTGCTGAGATAGGTCGGATGGTCGGGCGAAATCAGAATTCGATACGGTTCGCCGGAGTCATCGAGGTACTTCAAAACCGGCGCGACGATGTGGGTGTCGATCTCTTCTAGCGATTTAATTTTCTTATCTAAGTCGCCTTCGTGAGACGATTCGTCGGGCGCCTCAATATGAACACAAACAACATCGTAATTGGCCAAAGCGTCGATCGCATAACTGCCCTTCGCAGCGTAATCGGTGTCGGTGTAACCCGTCGCCCCTGGGACTTCGATTCGATCCCAGCCAATCAACATGGCCAGTCCACGAAGCAAATCGACGGCGGTAATCATCGCACCATTTAACTGATGCAATTCAAAAAACGACTCGAGTTTCGGTCGCTGCCCCAAACCCCACAACCAGATATTGGTCGCCAGCGGTTTCCCTTCTAACTTTCGTCTTTCATTGACCGGATGATGAGCAAACCAATCCACGCTATCGTTCATCAACTGAGTCAACAAGGCACTACCCGGTCCGCGAGGAAAATCATTGCTGATTGATTTGTCCGACAGATCGTGAGGAGGGGTGGTGCGCGTCTCGTGAGAGAACGGTGCCGGATGATCGCCGTTCGTTCGCAACATCAATAAGTTTCGATAACTGACCCCAGGGTAAAAACGCAGGTCGTAGTCAAACTCGTGCATGTATTCTTGAGCCGACGCCAGTAACTTTTTGGCCTCGTCGGAGCTAATGTGTCCGGCCGTAAAGCTGTCCATGGTCTGATCAATGATCGAAACCAAATTGCAACGGATGCACCAATCGTATTGGCCCAACTCGATGCCTTGAGCCGCCGCTTCGAGCGGAGCGCGGCCCGTGTAATTGGCAATCGGATCGTATCCTAAGAGACTCATGTTCGCGACAGCGGAACCAGCCTCGAATTGAGTAGGCGTGTGGTTCGCTCGTCCAACCACGCCTCGACGCGCGACACTGTCCATTGCCGGAGTGTTTGCTGCTGCGAGTGGCGTTTTGCCATCGAGGGAAGTCTGTGGTTCATCGGCACAACCGTCGGGAATGATGATGAGGTATTTCATGACGAAGTTTTCAGTTGGTAGTTTTCGGTTTGGCAGTTTTCAGTTAGGTGGCATAAGTTTCCAGCTTGTCTTTTCTCTGTTCACAGGCTGGAACCAAGGCTCAATCCAGGATTCTAAAACGTTCGGGAGAATCGGCAACGGTAGGCATCGCGGCGATTTGTTTGACGGCGGCAGCAGCGGCTGATTCGGTAGTCTGATGAGTCATAATGACGATCGGCACCGTTTGATGATGGTCGGCGACCGATTCATGTTGGTAAACCGAAGCGATCGAGATACCATGTTGACCCAGCCGACCCGTGATCTGCCCCAACACACCGGGCTGATCCATCACATCAAACCGCAAGTAAAAACGTCCCGCCAGCTCGCCGGGGTCGGCGAAGTCGACGCGTTGATTTCCGTCGGCCCAAAGCTCCAGAGTCTTAAATGTAATCGCCGCGCGTCCGACTGCGGTGTCAATCATATCAGCGACGACTGCGGAAGCGGTTGGCATTTGACCGGCACCTTGTCCATGAAAAAAGACTGGTCCGACCGCATCCCCTACGGCTTGGATCGCGTTGTAGTTCGCATGGACTTCCGCCAGCGGCTCGCCGATTTTGATGAGCATTGGGCCAACCCGCAATTGAATTTTCGTGCCAACCAACTTCGCCATCGCGATCAACTTGAAGCGGTATCCCAATCGCTTTGCAAAATCCATATCGCTGGCCTTGATACTATCGATGCCTCGACGTGGAATGTCCGACCAATGCACGCGAGCACCGAAACCGAGGTGAGCGAGGATGGCAAGTTTCTGTGCCGCATCGGTTCCATCGACATCCATCGCTGGATCGGCTTCGGCAAGTCCCATTTCCTGCGCCATTTTTAGAACTTCGTGGTAGTCCGCTCCTTCAGCATCCATTTTGGAAATGATGAAATTGCTCGTGCCATTGAGAATGGCTTGCATTGATTCGATTTGATTCGCTGACAAGCATTGGCTGATGTTTGCGATAATGGGAACTCCACCGGCGACGGATGCTTCGAAAGCGATCGAGCGACCGAGTTGCCGGGCACGATCAAAAAGCTCCGGTCCATGAGCGGCGAGCAGTGCCTTGTTCGCCGTGACGACGTCTTTACCGCTTTCCAAAATCTTCAGCATGATGGATCTGGCGGGTTCAATACCGCCGATCAATTGAGCGACAACTTTCACGCTGTCGTCTGCCAGCATTTTCTCTAAATCATCGGTCAAGACGCCTGCTGGAAGTTCGATGGACAACGGTTTTTTGAGATTTCGAACGACGGCATGAGTGAGCCATAGCGTGCGACCGGCATGACGAGCAGTGCGATCACCATGATCAAGCAGCAGCCGCGCGACCCCAGTACCAACGGTTCCCATGCCCACGATAGCGACGCCAGTTTTTTCCATATTATTGTGATTCAATTTTGCGGTTAAAGAGTCCGAATGTCCCGATTTTCAAGTTATCATCCTAAAACGCAAACAGAAATCACTCAAGGACACGTAAAAGAGCCGCGCACAG
>JBGSKR010000400.1:0-4470 GCA_041741135.1 Mariniblastus sp. | reverse complement strand
CGTCACCCCGATGAGATACATGATCCCGATTCGTTTGTGATCGAGAGTGAAAGCCCAAGACTTCCAGCCACTGGAGCAATTCAAAAAGTTCGTCTTGGGAGTGCCAAATAACTTTTGGCGAATTGTTGCATCAACCATTTTCATTACCTCGGAAGCCAAACAACTTGACTGGCAAGTGCTTGATCAAAATATAACGTGGCTGGGCGAATTTGCCCGAGCCAAAACTGTTCACTCTCTTCGCCAACCAGTCCGCTTAGCTATCGGTCGCTGGCTCTAAACTTGGTTCTTCATCAGATTCCACTTCATCCGTAGAATCTTCGGGCTCTGGTTTTTCTTTTTCGGAATCCTTGGATTCATCTGCCGAGTCTTCGGAATCGGTTGTTTCGTCGGAAGCCGCTTCCTTCTCGGCAGCCTGTTTATCATCAGCCACTTTTTTGTCAGCGGCATCTTTCTTAGCTATCTCCTCTGCGGCCGCCTTCTTCATTGCTTCCTCTTCCGCAGTGGCTTCCTTGGCCGCATCTTCTTCACCAGCAGCGACCAGCTTCGGATCAGCCATGTACTTGATAAAGGCAATCAACTCATTGATGTCTTCTTCCATCAGAATCCCTTTGAAAGAATTCATTTTGGAAACGGGTCCAAACGTCGCGACAACGTGTTTATCCGGATACTCGATCGAGTCCTTGATGTATTGCTCGTCGACCTTGACTGTTCCGCCGCCATGGAGAGCCTCCTCGCCCTTGGCCCATAGTGTATTTAGCGGCGGCCCAGTGGCGTTTTGACCATCGATCTTATGACAGCCGGAACAGTGGATCTGATAGGTTCGCTGGCCGTTCTCCCAAGGCTCATGATCTGCCTTAATCCATTTGGTATTATTTTTTCGGTCATCTTCGTCATCGTGAACTTCACACATCGTCCGCATTTCCGAGTGGCCTTTGCCGCAATACTCGGTACACGACAAACGGTATTGGCCCGTTAACGTTGGCATGATGTAGCAATAAGTGTAACGGCCCGGAACAATGTCCATTTTTTGTCGGAAGGCCGGTACAAACAAACTGTGCAACACGTCGGTGGATTGCATGATCAATCGCGCGGGCTTGTCACGCACCAAATGCAATTCCGCTGAACTATCGCCGTCAGGATAAGTGAACACCCAGTTGTAGCGACTGGCGACAACCTGAATCTCTTCCGCATCCGGGCGAGCCACACGCATGTTGAAATAACCGACCGCTCCTTCGTAAAAAATCCACACCATCAAGATACTGGGAATCACCGACCAGAGAATCTCGATGGCCGTATTGTGTGAGGTACTCGGCTGCGGCGCGATGTCGTTTCCCTTGCGACGGTATTTGAAACAAAAATAGACCATCAGGGCAATGATCGCCACAAAAAACACCAACGAAATCCAGAACACGCCCATGTACAGGTAATCCACTTGCGACGCGAAAGCCGACGCCTGTTCTGGAAACCAATATTCACTACCCAAAAAGTTCACACCGTTGTCGCGATACAACGAACTTTCGGGAACAACCGTTCCCGGCAAAACCGATTTCTCAGTTCGTTCTCGCAAGTCATTCAAATCAGGAGCGGCTTGAGCGATTAAATTAAGGAGATGGCCGTTCATAGTCTTTTTGAGGTTTAAATAGTGTGACTTAAATGCAAGCCAATTTTTGACTGACCGCCTGAAAATAGCGGCAAGGATTGCGAAAATAAATTAGCCAGCGGAATGTTCGATTGGCCTAAGCGAATCACCAAAGCCCGCATTGTCATCAGCCGATTCGCGATCTCTTGCCGACTGGCGGCGGTAAAACCAATACGGGGCCAATCCAATCAACAACACGACCAGCGTTACCAAACCGCCAATCCGCATCAGCGCCATGGCTTGGAAATGATACTTCCCGGTCGAATCGCTGTAAGAAAAACAGCCCAGTGCAAAGCTGGCATAATTAATTGGCGACCCGATCTTTCCCTCGGCGGCTTCAACCAACGCTTGCTCAATTGTCTCTGGCTCGTATTTCAGTCCGTGAATGTACCGGACAATTTTCCCTTCCGGAGAAAACAAAATAAATACTGGAGGGTGCGAATATAACTTCTGCTCGCGAACGTACTTGAAACGAAAACCGGTTTGATCTGTGATATTGGCAATCGACTCTCGCTCACCGACCCAGAAATTCCAACCCGCCGAACTTTCAGGACGATTGTATCGCTTCAAATATTTGGCTTTGTTTTCTGCGGCCCGCGACGATTGCTCATTGGGATCGATACTGATCGAAATGAAATCGAAATCCTCGCCAACCGTGAAATCAACCTCTCGAAGTGCATCAACCATGTTCTCAAGCTGCACACTACACAACTTGGGGCAGTCCGAATAATTGAACGACATCATCACAGGTCGGCTGCCATCAAACAAATCGGACAAACGCACCAAGCTATTATTGGAGTCGCGGAAACTAAGGTTCGCGTCGATCACAGTTCCAATTTTTTCGGTATCGACGCCGATGTCTTGTCCTTCTTCCGGTATTGATCGCAAATTCATCGGATCATTATCAACGACTGATTCCGATTTATCAGCAACCGCTTCTTCGGCGACTACCGTTTTCTCAACAACTTCGCTTCCCGCGATAGCCGACGCTGCCGTTGAGCAGAGCACCGCAAAACTACAGCACAGCGTCGCCACAATCACGATTGCGATCGGCGAGCGTTGTGTTGTTCGTTTTGTGTTGATAATGTGCATTAAGATTATTTTTTCTATGTCCGCGACTGGATGACCGACCTCATTGGTGACACAAGCTGGAAGCCTGTGCCATGCAAACGAGTTTACTTCCCGTATTTTTCGACAACTTTCTTCATCGCATCGGCGATCGGCACAATGCCATCGCCACCATCCAGTACTTTCTTTTGCGACTCCACGATCGCGATCGAAGCTGTGTGAGCACCCACCACATTTCGATCACGCAAGAAACTGTTTGACCATTGATAATAAAGCCCTTGAACGAACATGATGGTCAACAGTGTCACAATGGCACTGATTGCTGCGACCAACAAAATGACCGGTGTATTAACGTCGTCATAACTGGGTTTTTCATGTGCCGCATGCCCGTGAGCATTCGCTTCGTGGCCATGAGCGACCGTTTCCGTGGATTTCATTTTCATTATTCCAATTTTAAAACTTGGAAGCAAATCTTTTCGAATTGTCAAATTGTCGCAGCAGGGCAAGTCGAACGAATCGACTGCTTTAGTGAACCTTATGGTTGAGCGCTTCGCCTAACCGCGGGTCCTTCAGGGGAATCAGCGGATGGTTACGAGCGATCAAGCAGAACATGGCAATGAACAGTGCCACCATCCCGATCGTACACGGAAAATCCACCAATGGGTTGAAGATAAACTCGTGACTGCTTGGATTGTACTGAGGCATCACCAGCCAATAATGATCAACCCAGTGCATCACCAGCAAATAAACGCAGGCACCCGCCAGCAGGGTTTTGTTTCGCTTGAACGTCCGGCCCATCATCACGAGGAATGGAATAAACAAATGGCCGACCAGCAAAAGAATCGACAGCCCCCGCCAGCCATCGTAATTGATCCGAATGTCATACCAGAACGTTTCTTCAGGAATGTTCGCGTACCAAATCAACACAAACTGACTGAAAGCGATGTAGCCCCAAAACACCACGAAGGCGAACATCAGCTTGCCCAAATCATGATAATGCTCGACCGTGATCTCATCCGTCACCCGCCCTGTTCGCTGCAACCACAACGCCGTCAAGCAAATCGTCGCTAACGCACTCAGCATCGCGCCAGCAAAAAAGTACACGGGAAACATCGTGCTAAACCAAAGCGGCGATAACGACATTTCGAAATCGAAGGACGCGAACACCAACACCGCTGCAAACAAGATCATCAGTGGCGCTGAAAAAGCTTGCATCCGACTTGTCAAACGCTTTTCTCCAGTTTGATCCTGCTTGAGTGACGTCCGCAAAAAGAACCAAGCCATCGCACTCCACAACAGAAAATAAATCACAGTGCGAATGGCGAAAAATGTCGGATTCAGAAACGCAGCTTTGAGCGCTTCAATCGGAGGACGATCAGCAACATCTGTCAGCGCCGCGATCTCCTTCGCCGCTGCCTCATCATGCACAGACCAACCGCCTTGAACCCAACTGTAAACCGAATTATCACCCGCGATCACCGGAATCAGAATCGGCAAAAACAACAGAAACATCGGCGTCAAACAAGCCGCATACAACTCGGCAATTCGGCGAACGGTCACGCTCCAACCGGCGCGTGTCAAGTGCATGATCGTCACGAAGAACAAACAACCCACCGCGATCGACAACAAGAACAAATAGTTCGTCAAATAGATGTGCGAAAAACGCTTGAAGTCACCAATCGACAACAACAACGACACTCCCACGCCGACCGCCCCCACGATCACAGCGATTGGAATCGTGCGCAGATAACCACTTTCGAGTG
>JBGSKR010000399.1:0-2630 GCA_041741135.1 Mariniblastus sp. | reverse complement strand
AATGGTAATTTTTAAACTCAGTAGAATATCGTAGTCGTTTGCAAGTCGCAGACAAGTTAGTCGTTTAACCGATTGCCCAGGTCAATATGGCAGCGCAAAGTTTTCCAGGCCTGAAAACGCAATGCCCAAATTTGCGACGGTACGCGTGATTCTGTGACCGGCTATCAAGTGTCACTGTTTTAAAAAGTTGATCAATTGATTAGCAATGGCGGCTTGATCGACCTGGAATCCCCCATTGAGTACGAAACTTGAAACGGCGATATGATTGTGATCATCCAGTGGGAAATCATCAAGGAAAGCTTGTTCGATATCGGCTTCATGTTGCGAGAGGAATCGCGCGGTAGCTTGAAATAAATCGCGGGCGCGCATGTTACCGGACGAAACGGTGATTTTGGTTCGAGACGCACCGGGCATCTCGCCCCAGCGGACAGTGATCTCTCCGGAGCGGCGGGCTTCACGAAAAGCGAGGAAATGTTCGCTGACTTCGGATGGTGACTCCAACACTCGGCTGTTGGGCGGATAGAAGGAAACAAACTGCGAAACTTCGTCAGACAACGCACCAGCTTTTTTGCCAACCTCGGAAATGAGGTCGTCGAGATTCAATTGAGTTAACCCTCCCACTTGCAGGTCGGCGCGATCCGTTTTGAACTCGAACAAGTCGATGATGAAGTCATGTGTTTTTGACGTGAAAATTTTCGCACCGATTAGCGGTTGCTCGTCGGGCAGTCCCTGAATAATCTTGGCGAGCAAACCGGAGTAGTTTTGACGAGCGATAACAGCGACATGGCGATCGTCTTCGCTGCGCAGTGTTAACTCGCGCTTCAATTTGCAGATACTGATTGCCAGCAACGCCTTCAAGTGTGTCAGTTGATCTTCGTGTGCGAGGCTGGCGAAATATTCCTCGGGTAGGTTGCGAACGATGTTGGCGATCACATCATCGATCTCGAAATCGACTTCGGCGCGAAGTTCTTCAACTAAACCATGAACGCGTTGAGCAGTATCGGTGTCAGTAGACATATTCAGGCGAGATTGCCTATTGGGCGAGGGCAAATTTAAATGGAAAATGAACGAACTGGTTGCACGTTCGAAACGGAATCTGATAGCATAGCGAAAGTCAGGTTTGATCCGTAGCGGGTTGTGCGAATTTACAATACTAATTTCGACACAAAATTTGGAGTAATTCTGAGCTTCCGGAAGTGGAAAGTCATCGGTGAAATTAAATTTCTGATTGCGACTACGTGACGGAAACTCACCTCGCCGCGGATTAAGGGCATTGGCTTACCCCAAAATGACAAGCACTGTTGTTCCAAAATTCGACTTCTTCTTGAAAGCCTGTTTTTTTATCTGCGAAAACCGAAGAAATCTTCGTATAATGATTGCTTCGAAAAATTAAATCAGCCACCATTCCCCATTCGATAACCATCCATTTCTGTGCGTGATTCTTTTATGTCAACAACGACCAAACCGGAAGTAACCGTTTCTTCAACCCCCGAAACGATTAGCGGCGCTGAAGCCGTTGTTCGCTGCCTGATCGCGGAAGGCGTCGATTTAATTTTCGGTTATCCCGGCGGTGCGATCATGCCGGTATATGACGCGATGTATCAGTTTCGCGAAGAGCTGCATCACGTGCTCGTCCGACACGAACAAGGGGCGACTCATGCGGCTCAAGGTTACGCGCGAGCGTCGGGACGAGTCGGAGTCTGTATTGCGACGTCGGGTCCAGGAGCGACTAATTTGGTCACCGGTATTGCTGACGCTCAGATCGACTCGACGCCGATGGTTTGCATTACCGGTCAAGTCGCGTCGAGTTTGCTTGGCTCTGATGCCTTTCAAGAGACCGATGTGATGGGCATCACGATCCCCATCACCAAATGGAGTTACCAAATTACCGATGCTTCTGAGATTCCAGAAGTCATCGCGAAGGCATTCTACATCGCCGCCAGCGGACGCCCCGGCCCAGTGGTCGTTGACATCACCAAAAACGCGCAGTTCGGCAAGCTTGATTTCAAATACAAAAAATGCGAACAAGTTTTGCCTTACGTTCCCCGACCAAAAATCAATCCCGAAAAAGTTGCCGCTGCCGCAGAGCTAATCAATTCTGCCAAGAAACCTTACGTGCTGTTTGGTCACGGCATCATCATCTCTCATGCGGAAGCTGAACTGAAAGCGTTCCTTGAGAAAACAGGGATTCCAGCGGCTTGGACGATCATGGGGCTTTCTGCTTTGCCAACCGATCATCCACTCAATGTCGGCATGTTGGGCATGCACGGAAACTACGGCCCGAACGTGATGACCAACGAGTGCGATGTTTTGATTGCCATCGGAATGCGATTCGACGACCGTGTCACGGGAAGTCTCGAGAAATATGCGAAGCAAGCGAAAGTCGTCCACATTGAAATCGATCCCGCCGAAATTGACAAAAACGTAAAAACCAATGTGGCCGTTTTGGGCGACGCGAAATCGGTGTTGCAACAATTGATTCCACTGGTGAATCAAAATCAGCATCCCGAATGGCATCAGCGTTTCAAAGACTGCGACCAAAAAGAATACGAAAAAGTCATTCAGGCCGAAACCGAACCGACGGGTGATATTCTCACCATGGGTGAGGTCATCAAGCAATTGAACGAGTT
>JBGSKR010000398.1:0-4071 GCA_041741135.1 Mariniblastus sp. | reverse complement strand
TGGGAATGCCTTTTGCAAATCCGAGGCAAGTCGCTCCACCACGCTTTTGCCCCAGCCCTCGCGTTCCTGGCGCTCGACAATGAGGCGACCGATGTCCCAGTAAAGCTGGATCAGTTCGCGGTTGACCGCCAATATCGCCGTCGATTGGCTCTGCTGCACTCGGCTCTTGAGCGATTCCAAGAAAACGGGATAGTCAGCCGGTAGGCCAGCCGATTTAAGAGCAACTTCTTTCTTCTTTCGTACCATCACGCCACCCCCTCACCACGTTAAAACACAAACAATCTGGATTGACCAGAAAGACTTGGCAACGATCAACTGCTCAATCGCTCCCGAATCACTGATTCGACTTCGTCGATTTTCACGCGGATTTGTTCCAGCGTGTCGCGGTCGCGAATGGTGACCGTTTGATCGGTGAGCGTTTCGCCATCGATGGTGATGCAGTATGGGGTGCCGACTTCGTCTTGGCGGCGGTAGCGACGCCCAATTGCCGCGCTGTCGTCGTAAAACACGTTGAAGTTTTTCTTGAGGTCGAGATAAACATCCTTCGCGATTTCCGGCATTCCGTCTTTTTTAACCAGCGGCAACACGGCGGCTTTGATCGGAGCGAGTCGCGGGTGAAACTTCATCACGGTTCGCGCTTGCATCTTTCCGTCTTCGTCCGGAGCTTCGTCCTCGGTGTAGGCTTCGCAAATAAACGCCAGCGTCGCTCGGTCGGCACCAGCGGACGGTTCAATGACGTGCGGCGTGTATTTCTCGCCGGTCAGATCATCGCGGTAGTCAAGCTTCTTGCCGCTGCCTTTCCATTTTGGCTTTCCGTTTTCATCAAGCTGAACCGTGAGCGGGTCGGTTTTCTCGTCAAGCTTGCCTTCCATGTGACTGCGCAGATCGAAGTCGCCGCGATGGGCAACGCCTTCTAACTCGCCGAACTCACCAGCGGCCATAAACGGAAACGCATACTCGATGTCGGCCGTACCGATCGAGTAATGGGCCAATTCGTCGGGATGGTGTTCGCGCATCAACAGACGCTCACCAGAGATGCCCATGTCGTGATACCACTTCAGCCGTCGGTCGCGCCAGTAGCGATACCAATCTTGCGATTGGTCGGGGTGGCAGAAGAATTCGATTTCCATTTGTTCGAACTCGCGCGAACGGAATGTAAAATTGCGTGGCGTGATTTCGTTGCGGAAACTTTTTCCGATTTGCGCGATGCCGAGTGGCAAGCGGCGGCGGGTGCTGTCAAGCACGTTCTTGAAATTGACGAAAATGCCTTGAGCCGTTTCCGGACGAAGGAAGGCCGCACCGGCTTCGCCTGCCGTCGCACCGAGGTAAGTCTTGAGCATCAAATTGAATTCACGCGGCTCGGTTAAGGTGCCAGCAGTTTTCGCGTGAGGGCCAACTACGTTTTCAAAATTGTCAATCTCGGTGAGGCAGATCACCGGGCCGTCCCATTTCAGGTCGTCGATGTTCTTGCTTCGCAGGTTGAAAAATTTAAGCGCTTGCTGAGTCAAGTGTTCCTGTTCATCGTCACCGGCAGGCGCCGTGACGAAAACCGTTTTGTCTTTGGCAGTCACCCAGCGACCGTTGAGTTGGTCGTGGCGATAGCGCCCTTGAGTCGCTTTGCAATCGACCATGAAGTCGTGAAACAAATCGTAATGCCCAGAAACTTTCCAGACTTGCGGGTGCATCACGATCGCACAATCGAGTCCTTCCATCGCGTACGGGGAGGGAGCACCGGGCAACGTGTTCATATCGTCATGACCGGTGACCATGTCTTGCCACCAAGCGTCTTTGATATTGCGTTTGAGCTCGACGCCGAGTGGCCCATAGTCCCAGAATCCCTGCAAGCCGCCGTAAATTTCGCTGGATTGAAACAAGAATCCTCGGCGCTTGCAGAGGGAGACGATGGTTTCCATGTTCATGGGGATTTTTCTAGTTGGATGATGAAAGAGGATGTTCGATTCGAATCGACCAAGATTCGATGTTCAGTTCTGGTACGATGGAGGCGATGTCGATCTGCGAAGCGAAAACAATATCGGGATCGTGGCCAATCTTGACGAGATTGATTCCGCCACGCGCATTGCGGAAGAAATCGGCGAGCGGTGTGCCAGCTCGGGTGGCGGACTGAGTATGCTGCCAATGACTGAGCGCGATCATGGCATGGTCGGTAAGCGGCGATGAGACGCTGGGGAGGTGGCGAAGTTGGTCGATCGTGTCAGCAGCAGTTGAGCCGCGACTCGCGTTCACTTTCTCAGCCACTTCATCATCCAATTCTGTTCGCTCATCTCTTTCAAGTCGATCCATTTGCTGTTTGCGCAACAACCGCTCGACCATCGCTCCGGCGAAGATCACGTCCTCGCTGGTGATGTGTCCGTCGGTGCCGCTGCACACGATTGTCACGGGTTCATCGGCGGACAGCAGATCGGCAATTGCTGCCAGATTGGTCATCGCTCCGATCAGCACGCGTTTCGCTTCGCGGCAATGTTCCATCGCGATGGTTCCGTTCGTCGTGGCAAGGACGAGCGATTTTCCGCCAATGATGTCTCGCGTGTATTCGAGTGGTGAATTGCCGTGATGAAATCCATCGACGATCTTGCCGCCTCGCTCGCCGCCCATGACACTGTTTTCGGTTTGAGCATGAGTTCGTCGAGCCGCGTCCAAACTCGGTTGCGGAAGAACTTGGTGGCAGCCATTTGCAAGAGCGCTGATAATCGTGGTGGTTGCTCGGAGCACGTCAGTGACTATCGCCGTTCGTCCAGCAAGTGCCCCGGCAGGGATCAGTTGCGGCAAAAAAGCCACTTCGATTTGTTTCGGCGAGATTCGCAATGAGTCCGGTACACGTGCGGCTGGCACGGGCTCTGCAAGATTGGATAGAGTCGAGTTCACGATGTTAGTGCTGAGGTTCGGTTGGTACGTGTCAAAATACCGCAGTTAATGTAAACTGTCAGGTTCGGTTTTGGCAAGTGCTGAGAGGTTTCTCCTCCAACCTGACTCGGGAAAATAGCTAGTGAATTACGAATCGATGACCGTTGACAAATCGAACGATCGCGTGCGAAAGATGTTTGGCGAGATTGCGCCCAAATATGATCGCATGAATCATCTGCTATCGATGAATGTTGATCGTTATTGGCGATGGAAGGCCGTTCGTAAACTTCAGCCGAATCGCGTCGATCCGATTCTCGATGTTTGTACCGGCACCGGCGATCTGGCTTTTGCCTTTCATAAATTTACGGGAGGCGAGGTGGAAGTCATTGGTTCCGACTTCTGTCCCGAAATGTTGGATGTTGGTCGTGAGAAAGCAATCAAGTTTAAACGAAACATTGAGTTCATCGAAGCCGACGCTCAGTCGCTGCCGTTTGAAAGTGATCGGTTTCAAATTGTCTCGGCGGCGTTCGGATTAAGAAACGTCGCCAACACCGATCAAGGCCTTGCAGAGATGGTGCGCGTCTGCAGACCCGGCGGTCAAGTCGCAGTGCTGGAGTTTTCGATTCCGCGCTACCAACCAATCAAGGGCATGTACGGTTGGTATTTCAAGAACGTTCTGCCTAAGATCGGGCAAATGCTCGCTCGCAATGATTCAAGTGCTTACAACTATCTGCCGGATAGCGTCGGCGAGTTTCCTTGTTATGAGCAATTGACGGAGCGGATGTTGGCGGCGGGTTGTTCGTCGGCGAAATTCTATCCGCAGACGTTCGGGATTGCGACGTTGTATGTGGGTGTAAAATGACAAGTTTTGTTGTGGGGCTTGCGAGAGTTCCGGTTTTGTTTCCATTGTCTATCACTTCTATTCCATCACAGGCGCAATCATGAATCGTCCGATCGTGTTGGCGATTACCGGCGCCAGTGGTGTGGTTTATGGGGTTCGGTTGCTCGAAGTGTTGCTGGCGACTGGTGAAGAAGTTCATTTGACGATCAGTGATTCAGGTCGTTTGGTTATCAAACACGAATTAGGAATCGATCTCGATCTTAAACAATTTCGGCTGGAGCAATTTTTTCCGGAAGGACTGAGTGCGAGCGGGCTTACCTCAATCGAATCGGGTGAAGCGACATCACGACCGCCGCGACTGATTTATC
>JBGSKR010000397.1:0-5245 GCA_041741135.1 Mariniblastus sp. | reverse complement strand
TGACCGGTACTCAGCCCGCAATTGAGATCGCCAAAAAAAGCGTCACCGAATTGCTTTCTCAATTGGCCGGTTCGGAAGATTCTGAAAACTGGTTGACCGTGATGTTGATAAGCAACCCCGACCAACCGATTCTTGCCAATGAACCGCTTACGCTGGGAACGCTGCCCACGTTGAGTCAAACGATCGAGGATATCGAATGCAGTGACCAAGTCGCGAATTATTCGGTTTCGCTGGCAGAACTAAAACGTTACGTCAGTGGCACCAGCGAAGAAAAAAGTTTCGTGGCGTATTTCTATTCTGACATGCGGCAGCGAGATTGGAGCGACCAGGCCCTTGCCGACACCGATTCTGCGCCGAACAAGTTGTTTAACGAAGTTGCCGAGAATACCGTCGGATGTTTTCTGGTTGATATTGGCAGTCAACTCGATGACAATCTCGCCATCGTTAGCGTTCGTCCGGAAACCTTGCAAGTCGCTGGCAAGCCTGTCCGGTACATCGTGCAGGTCGCCAATTACGGCTCACAGACCATCAACGATGTTCGCGTGCTATTGCAGATTGATGAGGGACAGCCGAGCTACGAAACGCTGCCTTCCATCGCTCCCGGCAATGTCGCCGAAGTTTCATTCCGACACGTTTTTCCCGACCGCTCCCAGACCGAATTCGTGGGCGATGACGAAGCCGTGATTCCTAAGTCCAGCAATTATCGCATCCGCGCCGAGATTGATCGGCAGTCGCTCGGTGAGGCTGGATTACCCAACGACCAACTCACCGAAGATAGCTCGGCGTTATTTGGCTCGCGTGTCATCGATGGCGTTTCGGTTTTGCTCGTCGATGGCGATCCTTCGGCGAGCAGCGAACGCAGTGAAGTTCATCACCTTCGCAGTCTGCCCGTGCTCACTACTGGACTTGTTGCCGAATCCGTTACTGTAAATGAACTTGAGACCGTTTCGCTTTCGCAATACGAAGTCATTTTTCTTTGCAATATCGATGAAGCGTCACCCGATCGTATTGAATCCCTCAAGCAATGGGTGCGCGAAGGGGGCTCGCTGGTAATCATGCCGGGCAACCGCGTGAGAGCGGCAACGTTTAATGATGCTTTTTTTGAAAATGGCAACGGCCTCTCCCCACTTTCGCTGACCACGATTTCCGGTGACCCGACGAAGTCGCAGTGGGTCAATTTTGAAGTCGATAGTCAGATTCATCCCGCGTTAAAAGTCATGATCGACAGCGACGCGTCTAGCATCAGCAAAGTGCCTTTTTTCAGTTGGTGGAAGTCGGAACTGGATAGCGCTTTGATTGGCAAGTCGGTCGCTGTTCCATTAAGACTGAGCGACCCCGACAAATCAGTGGCGATGGTGGAGCGAGCTTGGGGGGAAGGTCAAGTCGTTGTCTTTACGATGGGTGCTGACGGGGACTGGAGCGATTGGCCCAGCCATCCCAGTTTTTCTGTGATCATGATCGAGCTAATTGACTACCTCGTCGGTTCACAACTCGATGAGGCTTCGCTGATTGTCGGTGGTTCGATTTCTTATCCAGTCGATTTGTCGATTTACAACAGCCGCGTCAGTCTTCGCAATCCGAAAAACGAGAAAGTCGAAGCGGTCGCCAAGCCAGTTGAAAGTAAAAAGAAGAATTCGGTTGAAGATTTGCCTGAGGTTGATCCGTCGGCACCCGTCGGCGATGACATTAAAACAGAACTGCCGGACTCTGAGCCGCTTCTCGAATCGGGCAAACCCAATTCGGGAATTTTGTATAATGTGCAGTTTGACCAAATCGATCAACGCGGTTTTTATACGCTGGAGCTGCGGCGGAACACGGGCGAGATTGAGCCTGTTTTGTTTGCCGCTAATTACGACGCTCGCGAGAGTCAGTTAAAACGTTTGCCGTCAGCGACTTTGGAATCTAATTTTTTTAACGATTCCATTTCGATGATATCGATCGAAGAATTGGGAAGCCAAGCTGTTTCTGGTGGAAACAGCGAGATATGGATGCAGCTTTTGTTGATTCTGTTCGGCATTTTGGTGACCGAGCAGGTGCTTGGCTGGTGGTGGGGACGAAAACGATAATGGAGTCTGGAATGACAAACTCGATGGTTCAGCTAACTCAAATAACCAAGTCGTGCTTGGCTTTCTTGGTTACCTTTTTCACGTTGTCATCGTTCGGTGTCACGGATCTCTCTGCCCAGGTGGTGCGCGTTCAAAATGGGATTCAAGTCCGCCAAATGTTTATCGGTCGACAACCCGACCAAGTGGATGGAGCGATTGATGTAGATAAAGGAGCGATCTTAAAAACCGATCCGGATCTTGAAGCGTCGCTCGCAACGGCCGAACGTTTCAAGAACGATGGCAACTATCGAGTCGCATCCCAGTTGTACCAAGCTGTTTTGTTGCGAAGTGGTGATGCGTTGTACTCCAGCGACGACAAAATTTATTTTTCCCTCGTCAGACAGATCGAGCAAATCCTTGCCGAACTTCCACCGGAAGGTTTAGCAGCCTATCGAGTCATGGCTGATGCGCAAGCCAAGGAAATCCTCGCCGCAGCCACCGGTCCACAGGATACGCTAGCTTTGAATCAAGTGGTCCGTTTGTACTTCATTAGTTCATTGGGCGACGACGCCGCGTTTCAATTGGGCTGTATTTATCTTGATCAATTTGATTTCGCCGGTGCTCGCCGGATGTTTGAAAAAATTCTTAATCATTACCCAGACTCTTCGATCCCCCGCGATCAAGTTTTGCTGCGAGTGGCACTTTGCCAATCCTATTTGGGTCAGTTGAGTGCCGCAAAAGAATCATTGGCCGCCGCCGAGGAACTGACGGGACAAACAGTTGCTTGGAAGCAATTGTCATCCTCCCTCGGAACACTGTCGTCCCCTGTCACGAGTTCTTCTTCGTCTGGTTGGAGCATGCTGTTAGGTAATTCTGGTCGTGATGGCGTAATGCCAGCACCGCCCGCCAATATCATGGATTCGGACTTGATCGCGGACTGGCAATTTTATTTTGAGCCATCCGACCAGTACGCGAATTGGAGTCAAGCGGAAGGTGACGTCGTGGTGGGCGATAAGTCGCGGGGTGACCAGGCAGCTCGAACGGTTAAAACTTCGGAAGAGAAAATCATCGAACGTTGGATAGAGCGGGATTGGCGACCTGCGGGTCAGTTGCTGTTCGACAACGGCATGGTTTATTTCAAGTCCGCCGCAGACATGACGGCTTGGAAGATAGATCGCATCGGAAGCGTGGCCAAAGTCGCCGAAGAAAAATTAACTCTAAATGATTTTGTGGCTTGGCGCAGTGTTTGGAGAAATAGTTTTGCGGTGGATCAATCGACCCAATTGATCCAAGTAATCCGCCGGAGTTGGGGCGGATACGGAAACCGCAATCAGGAATCCGCGTCGACTTCACCAGAGTCCACCTCAGAAGTTCAATTGTTTGGGGATACGATTCACCAACAAATTTCGATCGTGGACGGAGTGTTGTATTCGATCGAAGGGAAACCGTTTGATGATCGAAATCGTAACCGAGAAGAGAATGTCCAACCTCAGTGGAATGTATCGATTCCTCGTTCCCGCTCAAACTTTTTGACCGCTTATGATGCCGCGACCGGACAAGTTCAATTTACGTTGCCCCGCGTTCCGGTTGATGCTGCTTCTGAGAAATCAGTCGAGCCTGTCGCTTCCGCGTCCCCATGGCTTGAAGGCGGCGGCTTCATGGCAGCTCCCATCGGATTTGGCGATTTGATCATCGCACCCATTAATGTCGGCGGTTCGATTTCCGTCTATGCCTTCGATCCTGCGGATAGTGGAAGAACCGTGTGGAAATCGTTTCTCTGTGATGAACCTGAGGCGGGAGCGGAAGCCTGGTCGGCGATCAATTTGACGATCGACGGAAGCGATTTGTTCGTCAATACTGGGATCGGAGTCGTCTTTGTACTCGATCCATCGACGGGCTTGGTGCGGTTCGCCCGACGCTACACGCGGACGGGTGCACCCGACGACGGCTACAGGCGAGGTGGTTGGTCGGTCAATCGATTGGACTTCAATGGCTGGGCGAGTGATTCGATTATGTCATACGGTCGTCAACTGATCCGGCTCAGCTCCGACAGCAATGTGATCGAAGCAATGGATCGAAATACTGGCGAAATGATCTGGAAAACGGACATGAGCCCACTGGGATTCAAGGTTGATTACCTGCTAGGAGTGCATCAAGACATTTTGTACGCTGCCGGACGAGAGACAATTATCGCATACGATTTGGCCGGAGAAGGCCGCATGATTTGGGGGGGCGAACAAATGTTCGACGACAAAAAATCGTTGGGCCGGGGCTTGCTGACTTCTGAAGGAATTTACATGCCCGTAAAAAATTCTATTTACCATTTTGATCTGCCCCAGATCATCAATTCCGACTCGCAGACGAAAGAAAACGAAGAAATGCTCGCTTTTAGCCATCGACCGACCGCACGAGTTGAAGTCGATTTTGGGACCGGCGCACCCGTCGGTAATCTGTACAGCGACGGAAAACGATTGTGGGTCCATGGTGGGAGCCGTTTGTATGCCCTCAGTCCAAAAGAATAACCGCCTGATTTTTACAACTGCTCATTTCAAATTTCAAAATTTAAACTTTAAAAAATTGCCTTGAACCTCATCGCTCAAAATCGTTTTCTCGAATGGCTCATCGACCATGACCCAAGTCAAGCTGGCTCGCCGCGACTCCAATGGACTAACCTGCCGGAATCGTGGGGAGTGTTTGTCTTGATCGCTATCGTCGCCGTCATCGCTTTTGGTGTCTTTTGGTTGTATCGTCACGAGATCAACACTTGTCCCATGCCAATGAAAGTGTTTCTCGGGGCACTTCGACTGACGGTCTTGTTGTTGCTGATCGCACTGTACCTGAAACCGTCAGTTTTCTTCCAGCAAACTAGCGAAGTCAAACCGACGATTGCGATCCTCCGCGACAGTTCGCTTTCGTTTGACCGTGGCGACCGCTATCGCGATGAAGAAGAGCCCAAACGTCTGGCAGCGATTTCTGGATTCCCTAGCGAGTCGATCGCAACTGGCGAATCAAAACGAACCGAATTGGTCAATCGTGCCTTCGGGAAGGATCCGCAACTGTTGATCGACCTGCGCGACAAAGGCTCACTGCAAGTCATCGATTTTTCCGATGGAACGAAATCCGTCGCTTTGATCCCAGCAACACACAAGGACGATGCGTCTCGCTCAAAAAATGGAGGCGACAACAAAAAATCAGATGGC
>JBGSKR010000396.1:0-3385 GCA_041741135.1 Mariniblastus sp. | reverse complement strand
CTGGCGTCACTTTGCAGGCAATACTACTTGCCAGTTTGATTCCATTGTCATTTTTCGCCCTTAAGAAGAAAGTCTTCGACGATTCCACTGCCAGTCGTGCCTTTGATCGCTTGACACCTCAAGCCGCCCGTTGGTCGATCCTCGTGGTGCTTGCTCTCACGACGCTCAATGCTGGCTGGGGAGCCCTGCGAATGAGAAACATCGAACAGACGGATGCAGATTTCAAGGGTGAGAGTCTGGATGTGTTGCTCGTCCAGGGCGAAACCGAACTCGCTCAATCTCATGCGGATATGGCGACGCGCTCTCGTGTCCATGCAAGTCAATGCGAATTGGTCGTCTGGCCGGAATGCGCATTCGGTCGCTACAACCAAGCGCTCAAGGATTTTTCTGACGACTATCAGGTTTCCTCCAATTCGATCGGGATCAATTATAGTTTTCGGCCCATGAAAGATCCTGGTTGCTATGTGATGGGTGGTGGTTATTCGTGGACTTCTGTTCCCGATCAACCAGTCAAGAGAAAGGTGGCCTCGAAGTTTGTTTCTGCTTTCTTGCTCGACCCATCCGAAAAATTGATTGGCCGTCATGACAAGATCGAGTTGATGGCCGGTGGTGAGTACGTGCCCGGCCACCCGTGGTTGCCGGCAATCGTCGCTTGGTTTGTCCCGAAGGAAAAATCTCTCGATTACGATCCCCATGATTATGAATTCGTCAAACTTTCTCGGGGAGTCGAGCCGGACACCATCGGAGATGTTGCCGTAAGAAACGAGCCGGGTAAGAAAGTAACTTTGGCGGCAATGTTGTGCTGTGAGGACATGTATCCGTGGCTTGTCAGGTCAATGGTCAACGAGGGTGCTGACGTGCTCGTCTGTATGGCAAACGGAATGTGTTTTGATTCGGAATTGCCCTTGCAGCAGCATTTTCAACTCGCCCGGTTTCGCGCGATTGAAAACAATCGCTATTTTGTCCGTGCCGGTAGCTACGGCGTTTCTGGATTGATTTCGCCAACCGGAAGGCTTTCGCAGACGGGTCCCTGCTTTGAAGAAATTGATTTAGTCGTTTCCGTCCCGACGGATGATCGCCCGTTGACGGTTTATACTCGTTTTGGTGATACTTTGAATTGGTTGTGTTTGTTTTGGGTGGCAACCGTGTCGCTATTCTCGTTGAGGTCAAAACGAAGTAGCCCGATCAATCAAAACTCAGAACTCTCAAAGTAGCCGGACGCTTTATTTTGAATTCTCATGACATCCTTGGCGATCAAGGCTCGATTGCGCGGCGGCTCTCGCACTACGAAGAGCGGCAACAGCAGCTCGAGATGGCCGATGCAGTGGCGGCTGCGATCAAAAGCAAAAAACATTTGATCGTCGAAGCTGGCACCGGCGTCGGTAAAAGTTTCGGCTATCTCGTGCCTGCGATTCTTTCGCTTGCCGAGAATCAAGAAACGAAAGGCGGTGGAAAACGTCGAATCATTGTTTCCACGCACACGATCTCGCTGCAAGAACAATTGATCGCCAAAGACATTCCGCTGCTCAATGCGGTGATCCCGCTGGAATTTTCGGCGATCTTGGCGAAAGGCAGGAACAACTATGTGAGTCTTCGCCGCTTGCAGATGGCTCTCAAACGCGGTGATAGTTTATTTCAGTCCGGCGAAGAAGATCAGCAACTGCAAACGCTTCGCATGTGGGCAACCCAAACCAACGATGGCTCTCGCGCTGATTTGAAACACAAAATCTTGCCGACCGTGTGGGATGAAGTTCGTAGTGACAGTGGAAATTGCCTTGGTCGCAAATGCCCGACTTATAAAAAATGCCATTACTTTGCCGCGCGACAGCGCCTCCAAAACGCCGATATCTTGATCGTCAATCACGCTTTATTCTTCAGCGATCTGGCACTCCGCCAAATGGGCGCGAATATTCTGCCGGACTATGACACGGTCATTTTGGACGAAGCCCATACCGTGCCCGACGTCGCCAGCGACCATCTGGGGATGGCGTTGACCATGCGACAGATTGAGTACACGCTGAATAAACTTTATAGCGAAAAACTCAACAAGGGATTGTTGGTTCATCACAGTTCAGCCGAGGGACAGCGAATGGTGATTCGTTGTCGCGCCCTCGCACAAGATTTTTTCAGCGATGTGCTCGGTTGGGTTACTCGGAATAGCGATTCAAACAAACGAGTGGCCAACACGCGAGTGAAACAGCAAGGCATCGTTGCCAATCCGCTTTCTCCACAACTGGACAAAACTGCGAAAGCTGTACTCAAGCTTGCTGAAGATATCAAAGACGCGGGTGACCGATTGGGGCTGACCTCGGCGGCAGAGCGACTGCGAGTCATGTCCACACAGATTGAAAGCTGGCGGCTACAGGAAATGGAAGGCGGAGTTTATTGGATCGAATCTTCTCGCAATCGTTACGATCAACAGAACGTCAGTCTGAATGCCGCGCCGATCGATATCGGCCCCGCCATGCGCACGATGCTGTTCGATAAGACGGATTGTGTGGTTCTCACCAGTGCGACTCTCGCGACGGGTCGCGGTTCATTTGATTTTTTTCAGAACCGAATCGGGCTGACCCAAGCCAAAACGTTACAGCTTGGCAGTCCCTTTGATTACGCCAAACAAGCGAAACTGATTGTGGTCACGAATATGACTTCACCGGTTGAGCATCGGGACACTCACGAACGCCAATCGATGGAAGCGATCAAGAAATACGTGGCTCGCACGGACGGTCGCGCTTTCGTGTTGTTTACCAGTTATGAATTTCTCAATCGCGCCGTCAGAGAAATGACGCCGTGGTTAACCGAACGAGACATGCGAATCTATACGCAAGGCGACGGAACCTCTCGCACACGCCTGCTGGAACAGTTCAAAGAAAATCCGCGTGGCGTGCTGTTTGGGACCGACAGTTTTTGGCAAGGCGTCGATGTCCAAGGCGATGCGCTTCAAAACGTGATCATCACCAAATTGCCATTTAGTGTTCCAGATCAGCCGCTGCTCCGAGCAAGACTCGATGCAATTGAAGCCGCCGGAGGTCGAGCTTTTAATGAATACCAAGTCCCGGAAGCCGTCATCAAATTCAAACAAGGATTTGGCCGCTTGATTCGCAGCAAGACCGACACGGGCATCGTCGTCGTGCTCGATCCTCGGATCAAAACGAAACCTTATGGGCGAATCTTTCTCGACTCGCTGCCAAACTGTCAAATCGTGAATGAGACGATTTAGTCTTCTTCCGAAGTTTTGCCGACGTTCGATTCGTCAGCCCCGTCGTCGGAAGTCGCATCGTCGGAAGTCGCATCGGCTTCCGCAGCTTTAATGGAAACATCATCCACGTTGGCTTCTTTAACGGCGGGTCTTGGTTTCTCACCTAGAATCGCACCTTCGCCAAAT
>JBGSKR010000395.1:0-6843 GCA_041741135.1 Mariniblastus sp. | reverse complement strand
TGTTGTTCGATTACGTGAAAGGCGGTGGGGGACTTGGGATTTTTCTAGGCCATAATGCCGCCGATGGTTCGATTGCCGATGCTAGTTTCCAAACCGAGATTGCGAGGAAGGTGTTGGCCGGTGAGTTAGGAGTGCAATGGTTTTCGCCCGACCGCGATACCTTCCTCAGCCCGCAAGAACTTTCGCATCCGGTTTTTAAATCCTTTCGCGGAATCGAAACGGGTTTGTTGTGGAATCGCTTCCCCGTGTTTTTGCATTGGGGAATCGAGCCAGATATTTCCTCCTCCGCAGAACCATCCATTTCCGACGGCGAAGCTGCGAATGACATATTGAACAACGCCAACGATTCATCGGAAATTTACCCCACGCAAACTTTGTTGCGATACAGTAATCGTGAACCGGCACTTATCGAGCGACAAATCGGATCGGGGCGAGTGATGGTGTTGACCACGCCGATTACGGAGCGAGCTCAAGAAGAAAGCCGACGTGTTTGGAACGAATTGTTCATCGGGAAATTTCTGCCGGCTTGGATGTTGGTTCGCGCGATCACTGCGAATCTTGTACAGGCCAATGTCGCGTCGCTCAATATCAGCACTCGCGCGGTAGCCAGTTTCGATAACGACCTGCGTGAGTTTCCGGAAGTCTATCAAGTCTTCACGCCGCGAGAAGATCGCTCGCCAACCCCGATCAGCACGACGGGGGATAATCGAATTCGTTATCGCTTCACCGATCAACCGGGACAGTATCGCTTGAAAGGGTTCTTGGACGGTCAACCGGTGCTGCGTGGCTTCAGCGTGAATTTGGAAAAATCCGCGACCGATCTGACTCGCGTCGAACCAGCAGAGCTGGATACGGTTCTTGGCCCAGAGCGTTACCAGATGGCCAGTGCCAAAGTAGAGATTCAGCGGCAACAGGGAACCGCCCGCGTTGGTCAAGAGTTTTATCCGCTGTTAGTATTGATGGTGCTGGTCGTTCTCGCCGTCGAGTATTTGATGTCCAATCGATTTTATACGTAGATGTTTACGGAACATTAGGAAGTACTTTGCGGTAGTGGGACTCGCCAAAGTTCCTTTTTCGGGCGGGAGTTCTGGCGAACTCCACTACAAGATGAGGCGGGAATTCTGACGAATTCCACTACAGAAGAGTAGAAACTAAGTTTTGCAATCGCTTACTTTCCAACCGATCATCGCCTATTGGGCACTCACCCTGATTTTTATCTTGGGCGGGCTGATGCTATTGATTGGTCCGTCGTTCGCGAATCTTTCCTCCGGCAGGCGTTGGACGCTATCGACGCTGCGTTTGCTGGTGTTGGGACTCGCCTTGCTGGCCACGATGCGGCCGGGTTGTGTGCAGCAGATTGAAAAAAGTCAAGCGGCGATGATTTTGTTTTTGATCGATGCGACGCGGAGTATGGAATTACCTCATGTAAGCGATGATTCCACGCGGTGGGCGGCGACAAAACAAGTCATCACCGAGAACCAATCGCGGTTCCAGCAATTGATCGATAATCAAATCGACGTTCGCTTTTTCACGTTTGACAATCGCGTCAAAAATTTGGAGATCGAAAACGGCGTCGTTCAACTCCCCGAGTTGCCCGAAGGAAGCGAAACCGATATCGGCACGGCTCTGTACTCGACCAGTCTCGACGTTCGCGACAAACGTTTGCTGGGTGTGTTTCTGCTCAGCGACGGCGTACAAAATGTACTTGACCCTGAAGTCCAGATGATTCAAGCCGCGGAAACGCTGAACGACCTCGAAGTTCCGTTGTACGCCGTTCAGTTTGGTTTGCCAGGCGACACCGGGCAATTGGCAGATGTGGCAATTACTCAGTTTGCGGAACAGCAAATCGTCAACGTTAAAAACGATCTCACAGCCCGCGCGACGATGGTTTCTCGCGGTTATGCCAACCAGGACATTCCTGTGGATTTGCTGCTGGTCGATAGCGAGGGTAAAGAGGAGATCGTTGCGTCCACGATTGTTCGGCCTGCTTCGAGTTATGCGGAAACCCAAGTCGAGCTGGTTTATCGACCGCTAGAACCGGGTGAGTTTCGGATGAAAATTCGTGCGCGAAAAATGCCGGGCGAACAGGCGGAACGCAACAACGAACTGGATGCGTTCTTGACAGTGAACGATAAAGGAATGCGAGTCTTATTTTTGGCGGGCGATATTGGTTGGGAGCAAAGTTTCTTACGCCGCAGTTTGCCGACCGCTGATTTCATTCAGCTTGATTTTGTCCCGATCTATCCGGGTTCGCGTGGAAACTGGCCGGAGACGAAATACGAATCGCTGTTTAAGGATCCGTCCTACGATGTGTTCATCATTGCGGATCTCGATTCGCGTGCGCTTCACAATCCTGCGACGTATACGAAATCGCTGGACGCACTTGCCGAAGCGGTTTATGACGGCAAGGGCTTGCTGATGATCGGTGGCTATCATAGTTTTGGCGCCGGTTTGTATCAGCAAACACCGCTTGCTGACGTGCTGCCAATCACGATGAACGCGAATGAGCGACAAGATTTTGGCGCCGATGTCCGCCGCGATTTGCACATCAACACGCCCTTTCAATTGCGACCGGCGAAAGATCATTTTCTGACGCGGTTGGGTGATAGCGAAGCGAGGCAGATGGTGTGGAAAAAGTTGCCGCCATTAGTCGGTGCGAACCGATTTGGTGTGAAAGACAACGCGGAAATCTTGCTGGAGAGCGACGACGATGTGAAGCGCCCGATTTTGGTGGCCGCCAATGTTGGCGGGCGAGTGCTGGCGTTTGCGGGAGATTCGACATGGCGTTGGAACATGAAAGGCTTTAAGACCGAGTACGATCAGTTTTGGCGACAACTGATTTTATGGCTCGCGTTTTGGGATTCGCGAAACGATGAATCGGTTTCGATCCAATTGACACAGCGTCGATTTTCACCCAATGCGATCGTCAAATTTGACGTCGTGGTGAAAACGGTCACGGGAGAAATCGTTGACGACGCGAAATTTAATGCGGCCCTGGTGACACCGACTGGGGAAAGGCAAATCATCAATATCCAGCAATCGGACAAGCGCTATTTCGCGGAGCTTGATCCTGATTCGTTGTCGGAATCGGGGCTGTACCGAATCGAAGTCGAAGGATTCCGCAACGAACAAGCGATCGGAAATTCAAAACGCGAGTTCATCGTGATGGATCGCGACAAAGAAAAATCGAATCCCGTTGCCAACCCCGAACAGATGGCTCGGCTTGCGAATCAAACCAGCGAGCACGGCGGCCAAGCGATGGTTCCCGAAAAAGTTGCGGAACTTCTCGATGAGCTGATCGCCAATCCACCGGTTACCAAAATCGAAGTGCCGGTGAAATGGCGTTTGGGTGCGTCGTTCCCCGACGCGGCGATTTTTTTAACATTGTTTGCGGGTCTGTTGTTGGTCGAATGGTTTCTGCGAAAGAAATGGGGGCTGGTGTAGTCAGAGTTTTCTCTCGCTAATCGTCAACATCTTCATAGTCCTCGTCGTCCTCGTCATTGTAGTCGTCATCTTCATCAAGGTCGTCGTCCTTGAAATCGTCTTCGTCGCCCTCGTAATCGTTGGTTGCTGCCTCGACCTCTTCGTCGAAATCTTCATCGTAGTCATCCCAGCGATCGCCTTCTTCGTCGTTCTCAATGTCTTCATCGGCAGGCGGTGCAATTTTTGGTTTCTTGGCGACCGCAGGAAGCTTCGGAGCGGCAGAGGTCGCAGCGGAAAGACTCGATGCAAGGCCGGTCTCATTCTTTGTGGCTTTTAGTGGCTCTGTTGAGACTGGTTTGGGCGATTGCTTTGGTGTCGGTTTCTTGTTGTCCTCGGCTGGCCAGTCTTCATCGTTGATCGGATGAGGATCGCCCGCTTGCATGTTCGCCCATTGTGCCTCGGTCAGCAACACATCGCGAGCCTTCGAGCCGTTGTAAGGCCCAAGGTATCCGTCTTCGGCCATGAAATCAATCAACCGCGCCGCGCGACCGTACCCAATTCCCATCGCGCGTTGCAAGAGCGAGCAACTGCCGCGTTGTTCTCGCACGACAATCGAGATCGCATCGGAGTATAGCTCGTCGCGGTTTTCAAGGGCTTTCGGATCGTCCGAGTTGCTCTCGCCATCGGCATCTTGGATTTTGATGTTGACCAGTTCATGTACGAAATTCTGCTCGCCCGTGCTGACCGTGTCGGTGATCAAGTCGATTTCTTCATCGCTCAGATACGTTCCCTGACCACGCAGCAGTGTACTGGTTCCTGGCCAGAGGAACAGCATGTCGCCCATCCCCAAAAGTTTGTCGGCACCACCCGCATCGAGCACGACGCGGCTGTCCGTTTTCGAAGCGACTTGGAACGCGATGCGAGCGGGCAAGTTTGATTTAATGAGACCGGTGATGACATCGACCGTCGGTTTTTGCGTGGCGAGGATCAAGTGAATTCCAACGGCACGACTTTTTTGCGCGAGGCGAATAATGTGTGCTTCCACATCTTTGCCAGCCGTCATCATCAAGTCCGCCATTTCGTCGGCGATGATCACAATGAATGGCAAGTTCGTCGGAACTTCGGCTCGCTCTGCCTCGGTTTCGAGTTGCAGGCGATCCATCAATTCTTCTTTGCCTAACTGGTTGTAAGTCGTCACGTGCCGCACCCCAGCGCGGGCGAGCAATGCGTAACGTTCTTCCATTTTGTCGACCGCCCACGCGAGAATCGCTTCGGCTTTTCGCATGTCCGTAACCACAGGATGCATTAAATGTGGCAGCCGAGCGTAACCGGACAGCTCGACCATTTTTGGGTCGATCATCAGCATGCGAACTTCGTCGGGTCGTCGCGTCATCAAGATGGAAGTGATGATCGCGTTCAAGCAAACCGATTTACCCGTTCCGGTGCGACCGGCGATCAGCAAGTGAGGCAGCGACGCCAAATCCGCTACCAGCGGCGCACCAACCGCATCGGCCCCGAGGAACAACGGAATTTTCATCTTCTTGATTTGTTTGTCGCTTTGTTCCATCACCGAACGCAGGGTCACAATCTGCCGAGTCTCATTGGGGACTTCCACGCCAACGGAATTCTTACCTGGAATCGGAGCCACGATTCGCACGCTCGGGACGCGCATCGCGATCGCGAGATCATCGGCGAGCGCGGTGATTTTTTGCAAGCGCAGACCGGGGGCGAGATCGATCTCGTACTGGGAAATGACGGGACCGGTTTCGATCTCAACGACCTTGACTTCGTAACCAAACTGAGCGCAGGTTTTTTCGAGGATTTCTGCGTTCTTAAGTGCTTCTCGTTTCTGGCGTTCGAAGGAAACTGTGCCGCCCTTGGAAAGCATTTCGATTCGCGGCAACTCGTAGTCGGCCATCGCTTCGACATCAGCGACTTCGTTGAGCGCTGAGATAACGACCTCGCGCTCGGACGGTTCCGATGCAGGTTTCGAACGAGCGGGCATTTTGAAATGCGGTTTCGGGATTGGGGTAGTGCTGGATTCAATTGCGGCAGACTGATCGGCGACCTCTTTGGTCGGATCGGGTTCTTTGGTCGCGGAGGTAATTTTTAGCGTCGCCGTTTCTTCTTCGATGGCTTCGAAATCTTCGTCGGCTTTGACTTCGGTTTCCGGGTTGTTCTGATCTTCATCGTCGTCCCAGCTTGTAACAGCGGGTTTGATGGCTGCTGTTTTCAAGCTGCCGTCGTTCGATTTCTCGACTGCGCTTTCAATTTTTCTTTCCTCGACATCGTCATGTGCGGCAACGTCACGACGGCGGAAGCGAATGGTTCGAGGTGGGGTGCGATGCTCATGCTCATCATCGAAACGCAAGCGTGGAGGAAGATCATCAATGGCCGCAACGCGCGCTACGTTGGTGCGACGTGATGCACCGTTGAACCAGGACATAAATGAATGCAGCAAACCGAATGGCAACATGGAACTTGCCGCGATCGCCGCGGGCGCAAAGACAACCCGTCCTGCACGAAACATCAGATACTCCGTCCACATCATCATGCCGATCAGGAATACGCTGGTCATCACGATCAGCCCGCCTGCTAAACCAAAGTGGATACCGAGCAATGATTTTCCCAACGCTCCGAGATAACCACCGGCTCCAATTAAGGGGCGAACGGTTCCGGCAGGCAACAGCATGCTGCAAATGGCTGTCATGCCAACGAGGCTGATTGTCCAACCGAGCGTTTTCAACCACGGAGAGGCCAGCGACTGACGCTTGAACAGGGCGATTTCCATCGCGACCAAACCGATCACGAGATAGTAGGCTCCGACGCCGAGCACATGCAGCAGCAGGTCGGCTGTCCAAGCTCCCCAACGCCCGCAAGCGTTGTGAAACTGTTCATTGGCCGGATAGACCAGTTGGTCTGGCTGGTAAATTTTTGTAAGAAACTGCGGAGACGATTTATAAGCGGGGTCTGCCGGGTCGTAGGTGGACAGAGCGGCGACGAGAAACACGATCAGTGTTAGGAGACCGACGGCAACAAGATCATTGCGGAGTTTTCGTTCTTCAGACATGGCGCGACATGCTTTGGGGGTGAAGTACCAGCAGGGAGAGGCGGTTCCGTGCCGGATCGATGAGGCTGAATTTGTGAGAATTCAAAGACTTACTGGCAAATCGCAGTCGTCTCTCGACAACTGTCTTTTGCCAGGGGTTGCTTCCCTGCTCCCTCAAAGTGAAATTCGTCGATCCTTCGACGACGCCATCGCTCGATCAATCAATGTTTGGTAAGCAAAATGCTTTGCAAACAAAATGCAATCGATAGATAGGCTCATCGTCCGGTATCGGTAAAACAGCGATATGAATGAAGCGTTTTGCGCGCAGCATGTTGAAATTGAAACATCCCGAACGATTTCATCGAAACAAT
>JBGSKR010000394.1:0-2596 GCA_041741135.1 Mariniblastus sp. | reverse complement strand
CCGGGCGTCGAAAATCTTCCGTTGCGCGTGTTCGCGTTAAATCGGGCTCGGGCAAATTGGTAATCAATGGCAAACCATTTGAAGAGTATTTTCCGATCGTCAAAGACCAACGATCCGTTCTCGACACTTTGACTGCGACTGGAACTCGCGATTCGGTCGATGTGCGAATCAATGTCATCGGTGGTGGCACGACTGGCCAATCGGGCGCTTGCAAAATGGGTTTAGCCCGTGCACTTGTCAATTTTGATAGCGAACATTTTCCAGTGCTTCGCGATGGCGGCTTCTTGACTCGTGATTCCCGCATGAAGGAACGTAAAAAACCAGGTTTGCGCGGTGCTCGTCGAGGCGTTCAGTTCTCGAAGCGTTAATTTGTGTTGCGGGTGTTTGCACGGCGTCGTGAAAAAGAACACTTCGCGGTCTATTATCACGCACCTACTCAGCTTCCCAGATTCATCCATCACGCGGTGCCATAAGCGCGGCGTTTTTTTTGATTAAACCCAACCCATGAACTGGAGCAAGAAAATCGTCGTTGTGACTGGCGGTTCGGAAGGATTGGGCCGCGAGATCGGCTTGGCCTTCGCTCGCCGTGGGGCTACCGTTGTGGCGCTGGCACGGAACGAAGATCGCCTCAAGTCGGTGGCGTCGGAATTCTTGCAACAGTCACTTTCCTTCGACTGGATTGTTGCCGACGTTACTAACAAATCTAACGTTGTTTCCGCCGTCGAAGAAATATTGCATCGTTATAGACGGATTGACGTATGGGTCAACAACGTTGGGAAGTCAACTCGGGCAGCGGTGATGGAAACCGATGTCGACCAATATCGTGAATTCATGGAGCTGAATTTTTATTCCGCAGTTCGATGTTCGCTGGCGGCTCTGAATCATCTGATTCAATCTTCGGGGCACCTCGTGAACATCGGATCGCTGGCATCCAAAACTGGTTATCCGCTGATGGCACCCTATACGGCGAGCAAGCATGCGCTGGCTGGGTTTCATCATCAATTGCAATTGGAGGCACCGGCGAACGTCCATTTTCTACACGTCTGCCCAGGGCCGCTTCAGCGTTCCGATCTTTTCGACCGTTACTTGAAACAAGCGGATGGATTGGGCGAGGCGGCAGCGCGCCCCGGTGCTGGCGTGAGAATGAAAGGCATTTCACCACGAGTATTGGCAGACAAAATCGTCCGCGCTTGTGATCGACGAAAAACCGAATTGGTGATTCCTCGATACGCACGAATTCTTTTCGTTTTGCGACAGATCGCACCACGCTTTGCCGACTGGATTTTGTTGCGTTCGAAGAAAAAATAAGGCGAGCGGCATGAATGAGAATACCAAACCGATGAGATCATCCGATTCGATTGCAGCAACTAACGATGAAAATGGAAGTGCGCCAGCCAAGTCGACGGTCGTTGTCAAGTTTCCAAAAAAGATGCTGATCGTCACCGCGGTTGTTGTGTTGCTATTGGTGGTCGGGCATTGGCAAGCCGATAATTTAAACGAGTGGTTCAATTTAGATCCTGGTGTCGTTAATGTCTTGTCCATAGCGCTGCCGCTCTCGTTGGTGATCGCATGGTCATTCTGGGCTTGGCTGTTTGCCGGCAGCAAATTGCTTTCGCTTGCCATCGCGGGTCCAGTAATCACGTTGCTGACATTGTTTTATCCAGACCTTGGTGGTGACGCGAACATCATTGGATGGAAGGCGCGTTTCTGGCAGGCGGAGCGGGAACTGAAAGAAATCGTCGCTGCTTCGGTTGCGGGTAATCAATTAACGTCTCCGGGAGTTGATTTTTTGATCACAAGTCCCAATGACTTTCCGCAGTTCCTCGGTATCAACCGCGACTCAACGATTCCTGTTCTCGAGTTGGCCAGCGATTGGGATGGGAAAAAGCCGAAACTGATATGGAAACAAAACATCGGCGAGGGTTGGTCGGGTTTCGCGGCAGTGAATGGATTTGCGGTCACTCAGGAACAGAGAGACTCGGATGAATGTGTGACGTGTTATCGAATTGAAACCGGCGAGCTGATGTGGATATATCGCGTCCCACGACGTTATGAAGACATCGCGGCTTTGGGCAAAATCGGCCCAAGAGCGACCCCCACGATCCACGAAGGTCGCGTGTATGCGACCAGCGCAACCGGCGTGCTCGATTGCCTCGAAGGAGCGACCGGTGAACTCATCTGGTCCGTCGATGTGCCTCACTTAGTTGGCATCAAGCAAGTCCAGTATACCAACGGGCTAGGTTTGACTTACAGCATGGAAGATTCCCATTTGATGTGGGGCAGGTCAGGATCACCGCTGATCGTGGGTGATCGAGTCGTTGTGCCAGCCGGTGGGCCCAGTAGTGATCCCGATAAAAGTACGGCCACGCTGATTGCGTTCGACAAAACAAGTGGCGAGGAAATCTGGCGGGGCGGAAATCGCATGATCGCTTATGGCTCTCCTTCGCTGGCAACGTTGCTAGGTCGACCGCAAATCTTGTTAGTGGCTGAAGACCATGCTGTAACTGGCGCGACCTTGCGACATACCACGCAGTTTGTTCACATAACCAAACATCTGACCCAGCGGCACCTGCGCGTTCACCACGCGAGCGTTACC
>JBGSKR010000393.1:0-2058 GCA_041741135.1 Mariniblastus sp. | reverse complement strand
CCCCAACCACCAAACATCATCGATCCAGTACCGCCCGACACAGTGTGGTGAGCCGCCGCAATTTTTCCAAATTTCACAAATTTTTTCAAACGGAGTTCTCAAATGTTCCATTCCACAAAAAAATCCAATCCATCGAAACCCATGAATTACTTCAAACTCAAAACGCTTTCTTTTGCCTTCGCCGGAACTGTCGCCGTGGCCAGCTTGATCGGTTGCGAAGAAGTAACCGAAAAAGATTTGGCTGACGCACGCGAAAACGTCGCAACCGAAAGACAGGAAACCGCAGAAGTACGCGCCGAAGGCCAAGAAGATGTCGTCGCAGCAGAACAACGACTCGAAGAAGCACGACACGAAGCTCTGCGCGTACCTTATGAAGGCGGCAAAGATGACAACGTGTTGGAGAAAGAACAAGAGTTAAACGAAGCCAAACAAAATTTGAATAACAAAGTCGAGAACGAAAATCAGGAAACCATCGAAGCAGAAAAACAAGCCGAAGAAGTGGAAGCCAAACTTGCGGCAACCAAAGACCGCGATGCTTATCTAGTAACGCCAAAATCGAAACTGGAAGAAATTGACCGCAAGCTGGAAATGCTATCCGACGAGAAGGACGGACTGGATGAGGAACTCGCCCAACAAAAAATTCAGACTGAAATCGAATTGCTGGAAGTCAAACGTGATGCCTTGAGCGAGGCTATCAGTGAAGTCGAAGGCATTGGTGTTCTTCTTTGGCAAACGAAAAAGCCGCTAGTCGAATCTGCGCTGAAAAACCTGGACAGCAACAATGTTCCAAGTGACGGTTTAGATCTAGAAGATCTAGAAAGCGATGAACTAGGTACCGACAACGAGTAAACGCTGTCTGGATCCACGAATGAGGGTCACATTGATCAGCCCATTTGACAAATCGTCCTCTGGGCTGATCGCGGCTTACGCCAATAGCGCGCGACTCCAACCTTCAGCAGCTACGCTACGTTATTGGTTGGGGAGTAAGTAACATTCCGCTCTCGGCCTGTAGGCGATACAACCTAATCGAGTTGCTAAATAGCTTCTCAGGAAGAACACAATGAGTGAAAAAAATCTCGAATCATTGGAAGCCATCGAAAAGATTAAAGAGTTGGCCGAGTCGATCGACGTGACGATGATGTGTACGATGCTCGCGCAAAAACCATTTCATGCGATTCCCATGAGCACAAAAGCGGTGGATGCGACCGGCAAGGTATGGTTCCTCAGTAGCAGAACGAGCCATCACAATCATCACATCAGGCGCGACAACACAGTGCAGTTGCTGTATTCACACCCCGGCACGATGCAGTTCCTAAACATTTTTGGAACGGCGGAAATTAGCACCGACCGAAACATTCTCGAAAGACTATATGAGGCAACCGATGACGCTTAGTTTTCGGGCGTCGATGACCCGAATCTCACCGCGATTTCGGTAACGCCTACGGAAGCAGAATACCTCGATACGAAAAGCAATCGGTTAGTCACACTGTTTAAGGTGGGGTTTGGCGCGGTGACGGGTCGGAAGTTGGATTTGGCGGATCATGGCGAGCTGAGAGTTTAATCGCCGCAAGGAAGTCTAGTCGGCGCTTGCGAGCGTGGTAGCAACGTGCTAATTTTGAAGGCTTGAATTTCTTAACTACGATCGCTCTCGTGCCGCAAATTGACTTGATGCCACGAACCATGGTCTGGCCCCTTCATCAATCCAGTCTCGCTTTTGCAGTCGTCAAGAATCTTTTCCGCAACCATTCTTGAGCCTCATGAATCTCACTCTCGACAACCATTTCACATCAGAACTTCCCGCAGATCCCAATACTTCGAGCAACCGTCGGCAAGTCGCACATGCGGCCTACTCGTTTGTCACGCCTCGAATTCCCACGGCTCCGAAACTGCTGCATGTGGCCGATGAAGTCGCCTCGATGCTGGGTCTCTCGTTCGACGATACGCAGTCCGATTCGTTTCTGAGAATCTTTAGCGGAGCCGAAGTTCCCGCTGGCGCCCGTCCGTTTTCCATGTGCTATGGCGGACACCAGTTCGGTCATTGGGCCGGTCAATTGGGCG
>JBGSKR010000392.1:0-7013 GCA_041741135.1 Mariniblastus sp. | reverse complement strand
AAGCTTCGCAGCATGGTCAAACGCGCTTACAAGACGCTCAACAGTCGTGGCGTGAAAACCAAAGAAGTCCCGACGGGGATGATGTTGGAAGTTCCCGCTGCTGCGGTTTCGATCGAATCGATGTTGGATCTCGTCGATTTTGTTTCGATTGGAACGAATGATCTCGTTCAGTATTTAATGGCTGCTGATCGTGACAATCCCAAAGTCGCGCATCTCTGCCAACCGCTTGCGCCACCGGTGCTGATCGTGCTGAAGAATGTGATCGCGGCTTGCAACCGCCGCAATGTGCCGGTTACCGTCTGCGGCGAAATGGCGGGACGCCCCAAAGCGTTCGTGCTTTTGTTAGGCATGGGTCTCCGCCGCTTCAGCATGAGTCCGGCGTTTGTGCCGTCGATCAAGCAGTTGGCTAGTCAAATCACAATTGCCGAATCCGAACAAGTTCTCGAATCGGTGATGAAGTTCAAGACGGTCGCGCAAGTCAACAAATTCATGACTCGCATCATCGAGCAAGCCGCGCCGAATCTAAAAATGCTGGCCACGCATTAGGAGCAATCTCAATGAGCACCGTCCGAAAATACGAACCACACTACACCGTTGAGGACTATCAACATTGGGACGGCGATTGGGAACTGTGGCACGGCACTGCTGTGTCCATGTCGCCTAGCCCGTTTGGGAAACATGCAAATGTTTTGGGCAAGATCGTGACGGCTCTCAATGTTGGAGTGGAAGCAGCGGTATGTCATGCCAATGTATTGGTCGAGATTGATTGGATTGTTTCCAAAGATACCGTCCTGCGTCCCGATGCGGTTGTAGTTTGTGGTGACGCTCCCGAGCGACACGTCGAATCGGTACCCGCGATTGTTGTCGAAGTCCTCTCCGACAGCACGCGCGATCGCGATCTGCATTGGAAACGCGAAATCTATCAGGAACAAAAAGTGCCACATTACTTCATTCTCGATCCGGTTGCGAAACAAATGCAATGGTTGCGACTGAATGAAAGCCATCAATTCGAATCACAGCCATTGCAGGCTTCGATTCAGCTAAACCTTTGCGACGATTGTTCGATCACCATTTCGACAGACCGATTGTTTCAGTAGCCCTCTAGCTGAAAGCAAGTAAGCATGAAATCATCGCAATCAATCTTTGAGATGGTTTCACCGTGCGGATGCTTGTCGTTGCTGATTCTTCTTGTTAGTGGCTGTGAACCTTCTCAATCTTCGACGAATCTTTCCTCGTCAATGGCTGTATCTCTACCGCGTGTCGCCGCGAATGACACTGACTTAATCGAACTGCTGGATTACTATGATCCACTGTTTGATTCAGCCGAGAGTATGCTGCTGGTTGATTTTCACAGCCCTGGATATCACACGCAGCTAGAGAGTGGAGTGAAGGTTCACCCCACGCGCGAGTCGCTCACTTACGCACTTGCGCTGCTGATTCGAAACCGTTGCGGCGATAGCGAAAGAGCGTCCGAAATCCTCAGCCGCGTGTTGAGATTGCAAGACCGAGACTCCCGCAGCAAGACCTACGGCACTTGGCCTTGGCACATCGAAGAGCCGCTTGAGCTGATGACTTCTCCCGACATGAACTGGGCGGATTTTTGCGGTGCTAGTTTGGGACAAATTCTCGCTTGCCACCGAGAGCAACTTCCACTGGAGTTGGTGGATGAAGTAAAAAAGGGGTTGCGTCACGCAACGACTTCGATTCAAAACCGAAATGTGGGGGCCGAGTACACAAACATCGCCGTGCTGGGAGGCGGGGTTTGTGCGATCGCCGGTGAAACGTTGGGGGATGATGACTTGCTCAAGTACGGCCGCGAGAGACTGCGCAGTGTGATCGATCATGCGAACGAACACGGAGGATTTAGCGAATACAACAGCCCGCCTTACTCCGAAGTCGTTATCGTGGAGTGCGAACGTATCTTGCAAGTCGTTCGCGATGAACCGACACGAAAGGCCGCCGAAGCAATTCGCAAGATTGCTTGGCAAGCGATTGCGGAAAGCTTTCATCCGGCCACCCAACAATGGGCGGGGCCGCATAGCCGAAATTCAAAAATTCACCTCCGCGACAGGACGGTCGCTTTTCTTTATCGCCGTATCGGCCTGACTCTTGGTTCGCATCCGACCGAGCAAGAAAAAGAGCCACGACTGTTTGCGGTTGTGAAAGCACTCGATTGTCCGGCGGAGTATCTTTGTTATTTTCACGAACCCATCGCGGATGCTCGCACGGTTAAGCGAACTTTCCTGCGAAGAAAAAACGAAAATGATTCGCGGTTTGGCGTGACTTGGCTTTCACCTCAAGCCTGTTTGGGCAGCGTGAATCAGTCTGGTTTTTGGACGCAACGAAAGCCGCTCATCGGATACTGGAAAACCGAACGTGACCCCGCCATCGCGTTCCGATGCAGGTTTCTTCACGACGAAAAAGATTTTGCATCGATGGGAATCCGCAGCGTCCAAAACGGATCAGCGGTGCTTTCGAGCATCCATTCGCTCTCGAACCGAGGGGATTGGCATCGTTCACTCGACCGAACGGCCGACGGTTTTTTTTCCGCGACGGATTTGCGACTGCGATACGAACTCCGTGGTGTGGGAGTTTCAGGCGAAGATTTAGGACACCGGCGATTTGCGTTGATTGCAGGCGAACACAAAGTCGTAATCCATACACTGCCAGGCAGCTTTGTCGGTCAAAAAGTTGTTTGGCAGATGGGGCAAGGCGAGGATTTCGTTTTTGTTGACGCCGTCTGTTACCGTGGAACAGAGCGAGATTTCGATTTCGGGAATCCAATAGAAATTCAGTTGGCCGCTGGCGTAGAACTGCTTTCCAAAGATGATCCGACCTCAGAATCGCCGCTTCGAGACGGATCGGGAGTAATTTGGGAAAGCCATGCTTTGGTGATCGAAGAAGAGTGAAGCAAAATCGCGAACATCAGAATCCAACTCAATTGAACGCCCGTTGTCATCGCGAGTCTCGCAAACGAACCGCTGAGTACAAAAAACGCCACACACAAAACGAGCAACCAGCGCTGAGATGTCTGCGTCGGCCGAAAGCCGATTTGCGAAACGATGATGACCAATGGCAAAATCACCAATGTCAAATCATACCCGAACAAGTGCGGGCTGAGCAGCAGCGTCGCTAAAACCAACATCGCGAACTGAGAATCAAAACGAGCCTCACGCGGCGTCCATGCGCCTCGCAATCTCCACCCAACGCAGGCAAGTACCATCGCCGCCAGCAAGCCACCAATCACGCGAATGGAGGTTGCGCCAATGCCAGGCAAGCTGAATTTTAAACCGCCCCACAAGCTGTGCGAATCGTGCCGCAAGTACCCAGACGACTCGGAGTAATCGCCCATCCTGGCAACGACCGCGAAATAATCGCTCCACCAAGTCGGCTCAATCAAGTACGACACGAGCGTAAGAGTTCCGACCATCAATCCGGCTCCCGCGACAAAACTCCATTGTTGTTTGACGATCATCGCCAGACCGATCAATAATCCCAATTGCGGTTTGATCGCGACCAACCCAAACAGCAAGCCAGCCAAAAAATGTCTTTCGGCTTTGAGCATCAAAAACGTCCCGGTAAATAGCAGCAGTAACACTGTCGATTTTTGACCCATGCTTAGGCAGGCAATCCAAGGCAAGAACAAACACAAAGCGATCATCAATCCTGGAAATGACAATGCAAACTTTTTCGCGTCGGTTCTTCGAAGGGCGTCGCCTTGATCGTTTCCGGTTAGCGTGGGAAGCCCAGCGACGTCCCTGTCCACCAATGAGGATTCGTTCTGGGCTGCCGGAAAATAAAACCGCGCCAGCAGCCATACTGATACGGCGAACACCAGCGTCGAAAGAATTGAGGCGACGAGGACTGCATACCGATAAGGCATCGTCGAAAACGGAACCACCAACACATAGTGAAATGGTGGATAAACGACAGGGTAGTAGTCTTCTTCGGGCCACTGAAAACCCAGCAGCGATTCATCGTGCTGCAAGCGATGCGAATACTCCAAATCATAAAGCCTTTCGCGGTGCTCGGATTGCACGATCCAACCGCCGCCCCAGTCTTGCAGAAAATCTGAGCCATAAGCCGTTGTTCGAGGCGCATCGGTTCGCCAACGAAAATTGGGCGAAGAGAACCACACCAGCAATAAAATAAAAAACGGCAACACCCAAGGCCAGCGGGCCAAGGAAGTTGCCGTCAAAATTTTTTTCTTGCCAGACAACGATTCAGAGGTTTCAGGCATCCTGCGAATCCATGGCAAGGTTCAGCAGAGTTTCGACGTCTACAAATTCGAATGGCGTCTAAGTCAGTTATGCTTTGTGGCTGTCGATCAGCTTTTGCAATTTGGCTTTCGGCTGTACGCCAGTGACGCGTTCCACAATCTGACCGCCTTTGAACACTAGCAGAGTGGGGATGTTGGTAATGCCGTACTTCAAAGCGATCTCTTGATTGGCATCCACGTCAACTTTGCCGACTTTCGCATCGCTATTCTCAGAGGCCAACTCTTCGATTACCGGCGTCAATTGGCGGCAAGGACCACACCAACTTGCCCAGAAATCCACCAACACGGGCTGATCAGAATTGAGTACTTCGGCTTCAAAGGTATCGTTATTAAACTCGGCGGCCATCAAGGCTCTCCTTTAAAATTGATTTTCTACAATTAATGTGTTATCGACAGATTTCGATTCTAGCCATTAGGAAAAATGCGTCAACGAAGGAATGTTCGTTTTCCCGCGAAAAACCGCTTGAAATGGTGGGTAGACACAGCAGGAAGTTATTCAAGTACTGAGTTCCGGCAGGCGAGACGCCTGCGTTCCGTTGTTACAACGCGAACTTTTGGGCAACTTCTGCTGGGGCGGCGGCATAGTGTAGCGGTTCGAGCGACGTGCCTGCCCTGCCCTGGCTGAGGCTGCGGATTCTACTCGAGTAACCAAACAACTCAGCAAGCGGTGCGTGGGCGATGATGGTCGTCGTGTCGAGAATCTGATCCGTTTTCACAATCTGAGCGCGACGTTGGGCGAGGTCGCCGGCAATGTCGCCATAATATTCGTCGGGAGTCATGATGGTCAGCTTCATGATCGGTTCAAGTAATACCGGTTCGGCTTGACGTAAAGCTTTTTCAAACGCTTCACCGGCAGCGATCGAAAAAGCCATCGAGGTTGATTCTTCGGTGGCTTCCGCATCGATCAAAGACACGCGAATTTTGGAGAGCGGAAACGAGCCAATCGCTCCGCCGCCCTCGCCTCGTGCTTTGATTTCTTCTTTGACGAATTGAACCAGTTCGGGTGGCATCGCTTCGACTGGCAGGCGATTAAAAACATTCACGCCTGACTCGACGGTTTCATCCGGCTCCATTCGCAATTTCAATTTTGCAAACAACTGTTGACCATTGACCATGCGATGGCATTCCCCCATGACCTCGACAACGGTGCTGATTGTTTCACGGTAAGAAACTCGTGGCTTGTGGACTTTGACATCGAGATTGAAATCACGTAACAAGCGGTTCTTGATCACTTCCAAATGCAACTCGCCCATGCCAGCGATAATCGTCTGCCCCGTGTCTTCGTTTTCTTTGGCTTTAAAAGTCGGGTCTTGGCGTTTGAGAAGCTCCAGAGTTTCGGCCAGCTTCTTTCGCTCAGCCGTAGTTTCCGGTTCGATTGCCATCTCGATGACGGTCTCGGGGAATTCGATCGACTCCAGCAAGATCGGGGCCTTGGAATCACAAAGCGTATCACCCGTGACGGCAAATCGGGGCCCAATCACGCCAACGATTTCGCCGCACGAGGCAACCTGAAGTTGGCCTTCTTTGTCTTTTTTGGTGGCGTGAATTTGCCACAACTGAGCGGCGTTTTCCTTTTTGTCTTTGGAAGGGCAAAAGACTCGCGAGTTAGAAGGCAACTCGCCCGAGTAAATTCGAATCCAATACAAGTCGCCCGTTTTGGCCGGCAGGATTTTGAAGACCAAACCGCAAAAAGGTTCGCTGGGATCGGGCTTCCGGGTTTCCGCCAATTCCGGCTTGTTGGGGTTGGAGCCGGACACAGGCGGTCGGTCCAACGGACTCGGTAGATAATATTTTACCGCGTCCAACACGCCTTGAACGCCAATACCGTGGAGCGCCGATCCACAGACAACGGGCTGAATCTTTCGCTCGAGCGTCGCTTTCCTCAAGACATCGCGAATCAACTCGTTGGGGATCTCTTCTTCCGCCATCGCCAGCGCCGCCATCTCGTCACTGTAATCGTACAAGGCTTCAAGCATTTCCTGGCGGGCAAACTCAGCAGCGTCTTGGAGGTCTGCTGGTATTGGAGTTTCGATCACTTGCTTCCCCTCTTGGTCAAAGGTCATCATTCGCATTCGAATGAGATCTATGACACCACGAAACGGATCGGGAAAGTGGGCGGGGCCAAGCCCCACCGGATATTGAAGAGCAATGGGGTTGCAACCGACAAGTCGTGTTTTCATCTCATTGAAGACGCGTTCGAAACTGGCGCCTTCGCGATCCAGTTTGTTGATGAACGCAATTCGAGGCACACCGTATTTGTTGGCTTGCCGCCAAACGGTTTCCGACTGTGCTTGAACGCCTTCGCGAGCACTGAAAACAACGACGGCGCCATCAAGCACGCGCAGCGAACGTTCAACCTCAGCGGTGAAATCCACGTGGCCGGGTGTGTCGAGGAGGTTGACGTGAATGTCCTTCCAGTCAAACGTCACGCAAGCCGAATAGATCGTGATGCCGCGTTCTTGTTCTTCGGGGTCTTCGTCAGTCGTGGTGGTGCCGGAATCGACTTTGCCCACCCGATGCTTCATGCCGCTGATGAACAGCATTCGCTCGGTGACCGTCGTTTTGCCGGCATCGATATGAGCGATGATGCCGATGTTTCGCAGGTTTTCGAGTTTACGTGACATAGAAAGAAGCAGGTTTTGAGATGAAGATGTGGGCGTGAAGCGATCCATCAGTAGCCCGAAGGACGAGCGAGGATGCCGCAAATGTAACCGTTTACGGTAATTTTAAAAAA
>JBGSKR010000391.1:0-6725 GCA_041741135.1 Mariniblastus sp. | reverse complement strand
CGCAAGAAGTACGTGCCCAGCAATCGCAAAAAAAAGTCACTGGCGATCGTGTGGATGGTCATTGGCTTTCTCGTCACCATCGGCGTCATCGCAGCGATCATGTACAACAGCGCACCGGCTTCGGATTCCGAGGAAGAGCGTGCCAAGGCTGCTGAAGCGGTTTCTAAGTCTGCCGACGAATCGGGTAGTGGCGATGAAAAGGTTTTGACCACTAATTCAAACGTGGCTTCCACAGATTCGACGACACCGGGTTCTTCGACTTTGATAGGGACGAATTCGGAAGCAACGAATTCGCAAGCACCAACTATCGCATCGAATCCGCCAAAACAAACGGACACGGTACCACAAGTTTCCACTGATCTAACCGTCACTGATCAAACTCCCGTGGAACCGCCGCCACCGCCCGTTTTTTCGTTTCACTCTGCTTCGTCCGTAAAAAATTGCTGGGATAAAAGTCGACCGCATTTGGTCTTGCTCAAAATCGAAGATCCTCGCGGCACAACGTATGCTGCCGGAACATTGGTTGATTCACGAGGCTACGTCTTAACCAGCTACAACGCAATCAAGGATGCTTGGGAAATCGAGGTCACCAGCGCTCGCAAACCGCTCAATGAAAACCAGGGCGTTGTGCCGCTTAAGGATCTTGTCCGAGGAATTGTCGCCACGGATACTGAGAACGATTTCGCGTTGTTGTCAGTGAACCGTCGATTTATTATCAGTTTCGCCAGTGTCGATCTCATCCCCAACGACAAAATTGTTCCTGGTGAGTTTTTGTTGTTGTGCGGTCCACCCACGCCGACAAACTATTACGGAAAAGCCGAATCCAAAGTCGATTTTCGTGGCACGGTCGATCAGCTGGAACCGAAAGCGGGGCGAATTGTTGAGAGTATGCAGTTGACCCAATCAAAACTTCCCTGGTTCAAATTAACCAACGCTTCCATTGCGCTTCCCGGAACCCCTGCCTTTCGAATCAATGGAACACTCGCATCCATGTGCATCTTTAAAGATGACAAAGTCGCGTATGCCGTTCCAACCAATTTGGTCAAAGAGCTGATTGCTGGCGCAAGCGCTGAAGTACAAATGTTGAAGCCCATTGTGCGCCGACCCAATCCATCCAATACAACGGGCGACGCTGACAACCCCGATGCAACTGGCGGAACCAATCAGTTGACCACCCATCTGACGGATAAACCAATTGCCGATCGAGTGGCAGAACTGGAGAAATCAGTCGCACTATGTCGGCAATTCGATTGGTTGCCAACCGACATGCTTCAGTACACGGCGTTGCAGCAATTCACGCGAGCCGCCGGCGCGGCGCGTGATTTCACCGTTGCCAATCGTGCCCAGGCAGAAGATTTTGCCACGGCCAGCAAAGAATTGATCGATGAATTCCGATCGCTTGATTCGCAATTGAAAACCGTTCGCAAGGAAATTCATGAAGCTCTGAAGAAAGCTCTCGCCAAAAACTATTCGTCAATTGAAAAAGTTAATGAGTTGGCGAAAGCCGTCATCGCCAAGAATGCAAAGGCACCGATTGTTTTCTACGGGGAACTTTTCAACGCGGGTACAACGCCGGTTTTTAAGTTGGAGGAACCTGATACGTTCTATCAAATCAGAAATGACGATGCCGTTCCTGTGATGTATCCCGAATCTTTTTGGATGTATTTCATCGAGATTAAAGACGAAGGTAAACCACAGCCATTTAAAATCCCCGGTGAAGAAAATACCATCAAAGTCATTCCCGCTGAATTTCGAATGGCAATCAGCCCCAGTGAAAGACCGTAGCTTAGCCTGCGTCCCGTCCACATGCAGACAGGCTCGCGGGCGCTCCGCCTGCAAGTTGCCAAATAGATAGACCCATCGAAAGACCGTACCTCATGTTTCGAAAATGGCAATCAATCACTTTGTGGAAACGTGTGCTGATTGGATTGGTGTTCGGCTTGGCCATTGGTTTGGCTTTAAGGTATGGGCTGCCAGGAAGAATCGTGGCGGAAACAATCGACGGAGTCACGGTTGAGAAAACGTTGACGGGCAAGGAGCACGCCGAATTGGTTGGCAACACTTGGATCAAGCCCTTCGGAGATGCATTTGTTGGATTGATCAAAATGTTGATTGTGCCGTTGATCACCACGACCTTGATCGCTGGGGTCACAGCCATGGGCGATCCGCAAAAGTTGGGTTCGCTGGGGTTTCGCGCAATCGCGCTTTATTTCTCGACCACTTTTTTTGCCGTTTGGTTGGGGTTGGGGATGGGAACCCTGATTCAACCCGGTGTTGGCGTTGATTATTCGAGTGCTGGCGAAGCGGCACGAGATTCGGTTTCTGAGCAAATGCAATCGGCGGAGGAGGCGGGTTCGATGGTCGACCGTTTATTAGCGATCATTCCAGCGAATCCGGTGAAAGCCTTGGCCGAAGGAGACGTCTTGCCGACAATTTTTTTTTCGATATTGATCGGAGTGGGGATTTTACTGGCAGGTGCGGTCGCCGATCCAGTGAAACAATTTTTTGAAGCTGCTGCCGAAGTCGTCATGCGAATCACCATGCTCGTAATGGAGTTGGCTCCCTATGGCGTGCTGGCGTTGATGGCTTGGGTGATGGCGACGAAGGGAATCGATATTCTCGGCAGTTTGTTTTGGCTGGCGCTGGCGTTGTATCTTTCTTGTTTTTTGCAGATCGTTTGCGTTTACGGTTTTTTGATGATCAAGGTTGTGTTGCGACTGCCGATGAAGCAGTTTTTTCGCGGAGTCGCTGATGCGCAAGGAGTCGCATATTCCACTGCCTCTTCAAATGCCACCTTGCCCGTATCCATTTCTTGCGCGGAAACCAATCTGGGTGTCGACAAATCAGTCGCTGGTTCAGTGTTGCCACTTGGAGCGACAATCAACATGGATGGAACGGCGATCTATCTTGGTTTGGTGGCCCTGTTTGCGGCCCAGGCTGGCGGATTGGAAATGCAATGGGGAGATTATTTCAATGTTGCCCTGACTGCGACACTGGTTTCGATTGGTGCGGCCGGAATTCCCTCTGCAGGCCTGCTGCTCGCAGCAACGGTGCTGAGCGTGATTGGCGTGGATTCAGAACAGTCGCTTTTGATCATCGCGTTCATTTTTCCATTTGATCGATTGCTCGATATGATGCGAACGCTGACCAATGTCACGGGCGACATCGCGGTTGCCTGCTGTGTTGCCAAATGGGAAGGCGAACTGGATGAAGACGTCTTCCGCCACGAGGCAGAGGTTTAGACGAGGGGTTCGGCATTCACCTAAAATGTTCAATGCCCCGGTGGAAGGGGGCGGCGGGAAGATAACGCCGTCTAATTTTTCAGATTTATAGATCTGCCCAATCTCTGGATCACGTAAGCTTTGTCCGTTAGGCGCTGCCGCCGCCCGGGTCATTGTGACCATAGCGGCCGCGGATTACTTCGACGGGATACTTCTGGCGATTCTTTTCCATTTTCGCCAGCAACGTCGGTGTTAGATCAATGTTCATTTCGTTGGCGATCGCCAGTGCGTAGCAGAATACGTCAGCAAGTTCTTCTCCGACGGCGGCACGCGTTTTTTCATCGAGCGTTTGTGATGCTTCCGGCGTGATCCATTGGAAATGTTCCATCAGCTCCGCAGCCTCAATAGCCAATGCCATGCTGAGATTCTTTGGTGAATGAAACTGTCGCCAGTCTCGCTCTTCGACGAACTGGCGTACCATGTTGCGAAGTGATTCGAGATTCGTGTTTGAATCGTTTTGCATGTGGAGATTTTCTTATGGTCAAGAATTAAGCGAGCAGAAGATGTTTTCGTGCTCAACCGTAGCATGGACATTCCTGTCCGAGCAGTTCGCGCCCGACGGACAAGAATGTCCATCGTACCTAAGTAGGGCGACGGACATGAATGTCCATCGTGCATTCTTCCTACCGAATCTGAGTCGTTGCCGAACTTTTAGCGGCTTGGTTCTCAACGGGTTGAGATTGCATGATGAAGGCCATTAGATCAGCGATCTCTGATGGTGAAAGCTGATCAAGCAAGCCTTCGGGCATTGCCGATAGGTTGCTGGTTTTTACTTCTTCCACGTCGCCGCCTTCGATACGAATGCGTTTTCCGCTGGACTGGAGAATGACGAACCCTCCGTCGCTTTGTGAGACAGCCATACCGCTGAATTGCTGTCCATCGACGGTCAGTACGATTTTCGATTGATAGCGGTCGGGAATCGTTTTTGAAGGTTGAATCGTGGCTTCAAGAGTTTCTCGTAGCGAAAAACGAAAGCCTACGCTGGTCAGATCGGGACCAACATTTTGACCGACGGAGCCAAGTTGGTGGCATGATGCACATTGCGCGGTGGTAAAAAAATGCTGACCACGCTGAGCATCACCCAATCCGTTTTCTTCGATGTGGCTCAGCAGTTCATCGACGGAGTAGCGACCGGTTTTCTGTGTTTGGCCAGCGACGATAACAGATTGCTCCGGCCATTTTTGCTGGAACCACGACTGCCAGGTTCTTAGTTGCGTTTCCCAGTCTTTAGCGGGGTAGTTTAGTTTTTCTTGGCTCCAGAATTCCATCAGCTTGACGGCATCACTGCCACCATTGTTTCTCATGCGGAACCCCAGTTCGATCACGTCGCGAAAGTGTTGTGGATCGCGGGGGCGTCGGGGGATGTCGGCAAGTTTCTGAACGACTTCCTGGCCGGTCAGGTCGTCGAGGATGGGCAGGCTGCTCACGAGGTAAGGCCAGTTTTCGCCATCGGGTTGTTGAGCGAGTCCGATCACAATGTCATTGCGACGTTTTTCTTCTTTTTGCCAAAGTTCACGCAAGTACTTCATCGAGTAGGCTCCGTGATTGCGGGCGAGCAAGGCAATCACGCCGAGGCGAAGTTGCTCGGAGGCAGAATCGTCAACGCCAATCAGTGACTGGTCGAGCGCAATAATGGTGTCCACCGTTTCCTGATCTAGTTTCTCTGGAAGTTGATAAAAGGCGGCCAACGTTGCGTTGGGCCAACGCTTGCCACTGGCTAACACCTGTTTCAATTGATCGGGCGTCAACGTTTTGGCGGCATTCTCCACGGCCTGTTTTAGATAGAGGGCATAGCTTCCCCCAACATCGGGCGCGGTTCGAGCCGATTCGAGACAATCGATGATCGCCAATCGGTTTCCGTCCGTTAATTTTTCGCCGACGGCCTGGAGATGCATGGCGACATGGACGCGATCGGGCAATGGTTGATCCTCCGATTTAAAGTATTCGATCAATCGACCATCCAGATTTCCGACTTCGAGATATGCCATCAGTCTCGCGAGCTCTTGGTTGATGGATGAGCTGCCGGAAGGGAACTCGTTGGCGATACGCAGTGCCAGTCCAGGAACGCGTTCCGGTACAACCTCACCCTGCACCAACGTGATTTCCATGAGCCTCAGAAGATCGATAAAGTCTTGGTCGTTGAGGAATCCTTCCATCAAGTTGCTACCACGCGCGAGAATCTCATAAGCGCGCTCAAGAGTGGGCGCGGCTGTCATGAGTGCCAGCGAGCCTTGGATGAAGACGCGGATGTCTTCGGTGGCGATCACCTTCTCGCTATAGCTTTCTGCAGGCATCCGTTCGAGCAGGCGGCGCGCAGCAAGGGCTTCGACGCGATCCAGCGACGACAATAGCGGTTGCAACGATTCAAAATCAGGTTCAGTTCCCATTCTCAGAAATGATTCGCAAGTAGCGCGACGGACGACCGGATGACTGTCGGAAAGCAGTCGATTGAGCGTCGTAATGGCTTGCTCGCCGCCGGTGATTCCACACAGGCGTGCGACCTGAGCACGGATGTCGGTGCTCGGGTCAGTGGCGAGTTTAGCGAGCAAAGCGTCCGTGGGTGGGGGGCCATAGAGCACCATCAATTGCAAGGCTCGCAACCGGAACTTGGTCGGGTTGCGTGATTCGGTGGCGACGCCTTCGATCGAAGTTTGCCAGTTCGAGCCAATCGATTTCTGCAGCGCGGCGATGCTTTGCCGTGCCCAAGCCGATTGCGGTTGTGGGTGGCGAATGATCTTTGCCAGATCGGATTCGAATGCCAACATTTGATCAGGAACTTCGCCTTTCCAAATGATTCGGAAAACGCCGCCCGAGGTTCCACGTCCGCCAGTGCAGAAATAAAGTGCACCATCTTCGGCAACGGCCAAATCGCAAACGTTCAAGGGACGACCTTTGAGGAAGACTTCCGGCTCAGCGACGTAGCCGGCTCCCGATTGTAGTTTACGGAGTGCGAGGATGCGGCCTTCGGACCAATCAGCAAGAAAAATAGTGTTTTGGTAACGAACGGGAAACTGAAGGTGTTGATAGAAAACCGCTCCCGTGGGAGAACCACGACCCGTTTCGCAAACCGCCGGAGACTGATCGATAAAGTGCTGGGGAAATTTTGACCAGCCGCTGCGCCAACCAAAATCGGCCCCATCGGCCACATGAAAAACCATCGTCGGACGATACCAAGTCGTACCTTCATCGGATTCCATATCGCTATCGTGAATAAACAATTCGCCACGATCATCGAAGACGAGATCGTAGGCATTGCGAATACCGCCGGCGACGCGTTCAATCTTGGTTCCGTCGACTGACATGCGAATGACTGTCCCGCCTGGAACTTTGATTCCCGCCGCGTGTCCGCCCGGATCTTCATAGCGAGGAATCAAGTCGCCCTCAAATGGATTGGAGTATGGACTGGTGTCCGCGACGGGTTCAACCAGCTGGCTGCCGTTTCCA
>JBGSKR010000390.1:0-6483 GCA_041741135.1 Mariniblastus sp. | reverse complement strand
GCCGACCGCTTCGAGCAACTGCTTTGCACGTTCCACCGATTGCGAATCCGTACTGCCCGTGGCAAGCACCGGAATCAGCACATTTTCCAGTGCCGATAGTTGGGGTAGCAAATGATGTTCCTGAAAGATGAATCCAATATGCTGATTGCGAAATGGTGCAAGTTGTTGTTCGGAGATTTGATTCAGCTCAGTACCTAGCAACACCATCTTTCCCGAAGTCGCTCGATCGAGCGTACCGGCGATGTGCAAAAAAGTGCTTTTGCCACTGCCGCTGGGGCCAACAATCGCGAGGTTCTCGCCGCGATTCAGTTCGACGGAAACGCCATCGAGAATTCGCAGCGGTTCGCTCGGCGTCTCAAACTCTTTGACGATGTTTTCCGCAACAAAATCAGCCATGCGAATGGTGCTCTCAGGCGATGCAATAAGGCCGGATGGCGTCGGAGAATTTTTCTGGAATCGTAATTGACGCTGGTACTTGGCCGTGCTGGAACAGGCAACAAACGGCGGTCATGGTTCCTTCGGCGACGAGAACGTCGTCGCGCGAAAACTTAAATCCGTAGGTTACGCTTTTCGATCCAACTCGCGTCACGGACAATTCGATATCAATCAGTTCTTCGAAGCGAATGGCGGCGCGATAGTCGCAGCTTGCGCTCACGCGCGGCCAACTGATTTTCTGGCCATCGATTTCGCAGATGACGCCCAAACCGACGCTGCGTAGAAAGGCATGTTCGGTTTGCTCCATGTACAAGAAGAAGTTCGAAAAATGCACGATGCCGGCTGCATCGGTATCACGAAATTCGACTCGACGTTGAAGGGTGAATTTATTCAAGAGATTTAGCTACTTGGCAATTCGATGAAGAGGCAGAAAGAAATCTCAGCCCCGTTTAGGGGCGATAGCGAGTAGCCCATGGCGCGAGCCATGGGAACCAGTCACCCCTCTTCGCCACAAGCCCCGTGAGGGGCGATACATCATCACCAACCATGCTGTCGCCCCTCGCCGGGGCTCTTGTTTTTTACTTTTTTGTAATCCCACGGCTTACGCCATGGGCTATTTGCTGCCACCACTCCCGTGGCTATTCAAAGTCTCCGCCGCTGGCGTAAAAACTTCTTGTTGATGATGCGCAAGAAAGTTTGCGAATTGAAGAGTCTTTTTAGCAATTCGTGTCGATGCCATCAAAAGTGATCGACGGTTCCCTGCAATTCTGTATCAATAAAACTTGAGAACCTGAGATTAAATGAGAGCCATCGTCCCAAAACAAACAGCACTTGTGAATCTACTCGCCTTTGAACGGCAGCAGCGCCATGAATCGAGCGCGTTTGACAGCATCGGCCACAGCATTTTGGCTGATCGCGGTGCAGCCCGTTTTACGACGACCGACAATCTTGCCGTGGCGATTGATCAATTTTTTTAACAACTCGACATCTTTGTAGTCGACATACATGGGGCTGGGACGTTCGCCATCGACGTACAACGGGTCTTTGCGAACCGTTCTTGTTTTGGTTTTCGGTTTCTTGTTGCGAACGAATTTTTTCTTGAATTTACCCAAGGAACTAACACCCTTAAAAATATCTGGTTTTCGAAAACGAATTGATGGCTACACAATGAACTGCAATCAATGTAGTGACAAGCACTTGCGCACCGAGATCGCATATTTGAATAGAAGCGTAACATTATCCAAAATCCGCCCTTCCCTGCAACCCATAAATGAGTTCGAAAACGGGACTTATTCCGTTTACCTCGGGGAACGTGCCTCTTTAGATTCCTCATAAATTAAGGGGGTACCGAACACTAATGGCCCTATCGTGCAACGCGGTGAAGGATTTTTTCCTCGCAAAATCGCGCAATTATAGCGGTAGGGCGCGAGCCTTCCGGTTCGTTACGACCGGACGATACCGGACGGCTCGCGCCGTGCCGCTTCGAAATGCTTCAGGGCGTTGCCTATCGTGGTCACCTATGGCCTACACCTGCCACACGCTGCGATAAGCCCCAACCGATTCGGCATATTCAAAAAAATCCCGATAGAAATCATGGCCACCCAACGTCGCGCTGTCGCCAATCACAATCAAGCATCGCCTGGCACGAGTCAGTGCCACATTCATGCGCCGCCGATCAGCCAAGAACCCGATCTCGTTTTTTGAGTTGGAACGCACGAGCGTGATGATGACGGCTTCCTTTTCTCGTCCTTGAAATCCGTCAACCGTATCGATTTCGACATCGCGGTAGGAACAACCCGCTCGCAACAAACGGACTTGAGCCGCATAGGGCGCGATCACCGCGATCTCCGATTGAGCGACTCCCGATTCGATCAGCCGAGTAACCCATCGTTGTACCAATTCGGCTTCTTGGGGGTTCCGTTTACTTTCGCCATCCGGTTCGAGTTCCTCGTCCCAGCCTGCTCCCGCTGTATCAATGAAACGCAAGGGAAACTGCGTCGATTCGTTTGCTTCCACGTCCTCCAATTCGGATAGTAAATGTTGGGCGACCGACGGATGAGCCACCAGTTGATCGTCATAAAACTGCTTCGACGAAAACTGCATGATCTGCTCGTGCATGCGGTACTGGACATTAAGCAATCGCGTCAATTGGTCGCCATAAATTTCGATCTGCCGTTCCATCAGCGATTTCGCAAATCCTTCTTTCGCAGCCTCGATTGAAAGAACGGTTGGCGGAAGCTGTTGATGATCGCCGGCTAACACAATCTTGTCGCCACGCAACAGCGGAACCCAACAGCCCGGTTCCGTGCTCTGACAAGCTTCATCGATGACGATTAAATCAAACCACCGCTCACCAAGAAGTTCTTCGCTGAAAGTCGTCGTCCCGCAAATCACTTTCGCTCGATCCAACACCGAATCGATAGCGTGTTGTTCCAGTCGCCGCGCATCGGCTTGCAAACGTTTCGCGTCGGCTCGCATCTCATCTCGCTCGCCTCGTTTTCGCGGCGCTCGCGACCATTTACTCGCTGCGCGGAAAATCGATTCGGCTTCTCGATACATGTCGCGAATGACGGGCATGTTTTCGTGTTGCTCGACCAATCCATCGAGCGAATGGTCTCGCAGTTTTTCGGCAACCCGCGCTGGATGACCAATCCGAACCGCGAGTTGTCTGGCATCGATCAATCGTTCGAGCAAATTATCGACGGCGGTGTTGCTCGGCGCGACCGCTAAAACTTTTTCGCCTCGGGCAATCGATTGAATAATCAGCTCCACGACGGTGGTCGTTTTTCCGGTGCCGGGAGGACCGTGAATGATTGCGAGGTCTTGAGCCGAAAGGGCAAATCGCACGGCGGCTTGTTGGGACGGATTCAAATCTGTGACGAACTCGCAATCAGGCAATTCAGAGAATCCTGGCTTTCGCTCGCCCATCAAAACGGACCGCAGCAACCCCAACCGACCGCGCGAATCTTTCGCGACTCCCAGTGCCGCCAACTGCCGCCGCCGCGTGACCTCGTCGGCGGTTAAGTCAATGCGGAATCGCTCGCTCTCGGGCCAGCGATTCATGGCGATTTGGATCGAGTCTTTGGTTTGGCGACTGACCACGCCCGATTCGCTGCCCGCCGAATCATCGGGAAACTCCGAAACCACGACTGGCGAACCGACTTTCAAGCGATGCCAGGGAAAAGGCAGTTCTCGCTTGCGTCGCTGGAAATTTACCAGTGTGCGACCGCCCAGTCCCGGCGCATGATCAACCATCACGAGATCAAGAATCGTCTCGCCGGATTTTTCTGCGTTTTCAGAATTTTGATTTTGGCGTCGCTGAGCCATGCGGGCAATTTCCGCCGCCGCCTCCATCGCCAGCCATTCCAGCATATTGATGAAATGGGAATCGGTTTCGTTGGACGAAAATTTGCTCCGCTTGCGTGATGACATGGGCCCGTTACGACGAAGCCGGGAAAAACTTTTTCAGCGTCGCCTCGGATGGTGGCTTCGTAAGCAGCGAAGTTGCCACAAGCGCCACCAACGAACAAATGAAGATCGGAACGACCGGCATGATCTCAGTGCCACCCCACCAAGGAAGTTTGATCACATAAGCGCGATCGTTCCCCCAACCGGATTGGTAAAAGAAAAACAACCAACTGCCAATCATTGCTAGCACCGACGACACCGCTCCGGCAGCCGTCAAACGCTTCCAATACAGCGCCGCAAACACCAGTGGAAACAGCGAAGCAAACCCAGAAAAACTCCACACGCCTAACGCAAACACACTGGTGTTGTCTTTTAGACTTAACCAATAAGTCAGTCCCACGATTACCAACACAAATCCCCTCGCAATCACGACCTGAGCTTTGTCCGATAAACGTTCCTTGCCGATGTAATGCTCGACCACATCGTTGGTGAAGATCGAGCCGATGCAGAGGAATTGGCTATCAAGCGACGACATGATCGCCGCCAAAATTCCGGCCGTCAGCAAACCTGCCAGCACCGGCGACAACTGCGATTTCACCAAAAACGGCAGAATTTTATTCGGGTCGGCGGCAATGGTGGGTGGGATCATTGTCGTGTGTGCCCAAATTCCGATCAGCACGCAAGGCGCCCACACGATCATGATAAAAATCGGATGACAAACCACGGACAACTTAAAACTCTTTGCTGACTTCGCCGTCAACCAGTGTTGAAACAAATGCGGGAACATGCCGACGGAGAGCGGGATCAGCAGATAGGTAAAAAACTGTGATCGAGACATGTTCGTGCGAGTGGTAAACTCGGGAGCCACTTTTTCCGAAACGGTTCGCAAGCTCTCCAGAATCGTATCCTCTCCGCCCAGTTTATGAGCGATCGAAAAGAACGTTACAATGCCCAACACCATGAACACAATCGTTTGAAAAGCGTTTGCCCAAGCCGTCCCTCGCATGCCGCCAAAAAAAACATAAGCCAGCACGACGAGACAAATCACGGCCGAGCCAATGTAATTAGGAAGTCCACCATGCATCGCGGTTGGTTTGCCTTCGGCGTTGAGAGCCGGGAACCAATCGGGAAAAGCGCCTTTGAGCACATCGATGTCTCCCGTCATTGCCTGAATCACGGCCCCGCCGGCGGTGACTCCCAAGAGAAGGTAGGGAATGATCAAGCCCACCAAAATGGGGAACAGCAGCACGCCAATGAAATCGCTGTCCAATCGATCGCGGAAAAACTGAATCTGCGTCGAGTAACCGAACTTCGAGCCCAGCGTCCAGACTTTGACGCCGATTACGAAAAAGCATAACGAGTGAATGATCCCACTGCTTGACGCCAGCATCCCATAAACTCCGATGCCTTCCACATACGCTTCTCCGGTTGAACCCACGAGAGCGAACGCCGTCATCGTGGTGCCGAACAAAGACATGAGCAGCAGAAATGGCCCGATCGAATGACTGGCCAAAAGGTAATCTTTTTTTGTGCCGCGAAAGGTTCGGCTGGCGATGTAGCCCAGCACCAGCAGCAGCAACATATAGATCGCAATCATCAACAGGCGAGTTTGTCCGGGATTCATCAGACGGCTCCTTCATTTTTAGAAATGCGATCATGTTCCGCATCGGCTTGGTCGAGAGCAGCCGGCCAAGCGAAAACGCAAGCCAACCACCAGGTGAATCCAGCCGCCAACGACAGGCAAACGTGATAGAAAAGTCCGATCGGCACGAAACCAAACACGAGCGTACTGTCTTCCCAGTACCACAAATCCTGATGGACCACGATCAAGGCCAGCACCATGAACCAAATGACGTATTTCATTGTTTTGTTTCCGGGGATGATTGCAGTGATTGGGCAGGCAAGAAGGTCGCGGTGTTGCAAACGAGAAAGCGATTCAAGCGATCCAAGTTGTTTGTGGTTTGAGTTCGATGTCGTGGTTCGTTGATAGGTATCGTTGAAAGTTATCGTTGATTGTGGTTTATAGAACGAGCAAGGAATTTTTTTTATAGTAGAACGAGCAAGGAGTTTGTTTATAGCTTAATGCAGTCAGCGTGCAGTGAGTAGGGTTGGCTCAAACTGCTTCGGTGTCGATCAATAACATTCAGCCCCGGGAAGGGGCGTCAGCGATTAGCCCATGGCGTGAGCCATGGGAACGGAGTTTCAGTCGCACGAAAGCCCCGGCGAGGGGCGATAGAAGATCAGCGAGAATGCTGTCGCCCCTCACCGGGGCTACTTGTTTGTGGGTTGTGTTACCCCACGGCTTACGCCGTGGGCTATTTGCTACCGCCACTCCCGTGGCTAATTCAACATGCCGCCGATGGCGTAATTGATGATCGGCGATGCCGATGACGTGATTGTTGGGTGATTCCGATGGCGTGATTGATGAGCGATGCCGATGGCGTAATTGATCGGCGACGCCAATGCAAATGATTGGTTGCAACGCCGATGGCGTGATTGTTTGGTATCGCCAATGGCGTGATTATTGGGTGACGTTGATGGGCATGTCCATTCCGTGTCGCCAACGGCGTAGCCGCTTGCCATTCAGCCCCGGTGAGGGGCGATAGCGATTAGCCCATGGCGTAAGCCATGGGAACGAGG
>JBGSKR010000389.1:0-2113 GCA_041741135.1 Mariniblastus sp. | reverse complement strand
TCTCACTCGACGAATTGTTTGCAATTTCGTGGGACAAAATGGCGAATTTCATCCAGCAACTACACGTTCCACAGGTCGCCCGGAATTCGATACCTTAGGGTCGTCATAGTTACGATGTATTCCCAACAGGCAGTTGGACGTTTGTCAAGATCGGCCAGCGAAGGGGGTGATCAGACGGGCTTTTTTCAAAGATGTAGTCTGAGTCGTCAGTTGGTCGATCGAGAAGCGCCGGTGGGAGTCGAACCCACTTCGTCCGGTTTGCAATCGGAGGCCTACCCGTCTGGCTCCAGCGCTGCGTTGCTCGCGATCACGCCAAAGCCGAATCGCGAGCGTGTTTCAACTATTCCGCCTCTCTAAAAGTAGTCGTCGCGATTGACGCCATCAAAAATGGCCCGATCGTCGACAACAGCGTTTGAATCGCTGGCCGCAGCAGGGGCAAGGGGCGTTGCGGCCGAACTTTTCCTCAAGCTTTTTTACGTTGGTTATTCGCACTCTGTGTTTGACTTTCATCTCGGAGGGATAGCCTTTACGACGCTTGCTCATCGGCTCGAAAGCAGTAGGATTCGTCCTTGTCGAGTTGAAATTCGTGTTCATAACGCATCGGACTGCTCCTTGTTGGTAGCTTCGTTCAAATTACCGTGATAGAATTTGACCTCTTGTTTTCGCGATTCACAGGTCGCCCCTACCCTCGCCATGATATCCAAAATTTCTTTGGACACACGCAACGCCGTTCTGACGCCTCCGTGTGAATCGGTTGCCGAACCGTCTCTTGTTCCTGAGAATCGAAGGCCTGCTGAGTTTTAATACGGGGGAAATAATCGTCGAAACCCGTGAAACAACACGACGACCAAGAAGAAAAGGTTGCGTAAAATACCCGCAGCTGGATTTAACGAAATTGGTGTTCGGTCTGCTGAACCATTGATCGAATCATCGAGCTGGTCGGCCAGTTTTCGCATCCAGCCGACAGACCGCGGCCACTCGCAAATGCCTGAGATCCATTTCTCCGGAATTCCAGACACACCAGTTGAGGTGCCGACAATTCCACCGACAATAGCGGCCGTTGTATCTGCATCGCCGCCGCATTCGATCACGGAAGTAACCGCTGCCCGATAATCGCAATGATGTGACAGCCAGGCATGAATTACGACCGGAACGGTATGATAAGTGTACCCAGTCACCCCGCGTTCAAGATTGAGGCTGACTGCATAATCTTTTGTAGATTCGGATTTAGCGACGCTCTCGACAACGTTACGAAGTAATACCAAAAGCTCATCACCATTCGAGCCAATGAACGATTCCAACTGCTTAACATATTGAACTCCATCAATCGTTGTACCGCGCTTTGCGGTGAAAGCGGCGAGCGCGATGGCGATTGCACCATATTCAGCTTTCGGATCCGAGTGGGTCATGATTGCGGACGCGCGTACGAATGACACCATCGTATCGAGGTCTTCAAACACCGCACCAAAAATCGCGGATCGCATGGCTGGGCCGTTGCCTGCTGAAAATACACCGCTATTATTTGGCGAAAATCCGAACCACAATTTGATACACGCCCGAGCCGTCGCTTTGCCGACACCGGCTGGTAAGGCGGCGAACCAATATCGCAATCGGCGTGCGAAATCACTTGTAAAACCGTCAAGTTGGAAACTTGATGCGATAAGCGATTGCGCAACCATGCATGTGTGTTCTGTATCGTCTGAAACCATCCCGTGGCCAAATAAAAAGCGATGCCGGTCTGGTTTGCCCAACATTCGAAGTAGCCGTTTTCGGGAAACCCCTTCGTACGGCAATCCGATTGAATCACCAACTGCGGTGCCCAAAATGCACCCCGTGATCGCTTCATTCGTAGGTGATGTCTTCGGCATCAAATTTCCTGACTGCACACTTGGTCAGAACGGTTGCTTCTAGGGCATGAATTCAGTTTTAACTAAAAGCCAAAAGTCCAGCTACGGAAACTCGATAAACTCCACCGGCACGGTCTCGGTCAACCACACGCCGTTGGCCGACTGAAAAAACAGATGTCTGGCGTCGTGCATTTGCTGGCTGGCAATGGTCAGAACAAGGGGCTTGCCCCGTCGCATTCCGACTTTGGTTGCCGTTTCTCGTTCCG